>JAFQOC010000513.1 GCA_017420845.1 Clostridia bacterium | reverse complement strand
GTTCTTGGGTGCGGTCATCATTTTTACTGTGAGGACTCGTATTATGTCTTATACCCCGCTTTTTCCAGAGCCGCCTTCGCCCGCAGCGTCACCGGATTATGCTCATACCACTTCATCTCCCCCAGCTCCCCCGCGGCGCGGTCAAGATAGTCGTGGGTGGCGGCGCGGATGTTCGCCAGCTGCTCGGGAGAGAATTCCACGGGGTCGGCGGGCTTGAAATCGGGATCGGCGGTGGCTTCCATGAAGTCCAGGGCGGCGAGGACACCCGAATGGCCGCAATCCTCCAATACATCCCCCTGCATGGTGCGGAGGTTGCCGTCGATGGCGGCACTTACGTTATACTTCATGATGAGGCTGTCCACGTTGACCACCGAGATGGCCACGAAGAAGACCAGGAAGATGGCCAGCAGGGTCCCCGTCAGGTTCATCCGCGAAAAGATCTGGCGGAGGATCACCGCCACGAAACAGACCGCCAGCAGGAGCATGAGCCAGGTGGCGTAGGTTCGCTTGTGGGTCATGCCGTAGGTGTCCACGTAGAGGAGCATCTTGGCCACGGCGGTGGCGATGAGGATGAGGGTGGAGAGGGCCATGACCGCCATGTAGATACGGGTGACGGGGTGGGTGCGGTCGCGGTTTGGCTTATCGGGGTTTTCGGGACGGCGCTTGGTCAGGAGGGAGGCTCCCAGGGACAGGACGGCGTTGATGACCGCCACCGCCAGGAGTTGGAAGAAGCCCTCTCTGGCATAGTCCGAGAAGGTCAGCTCCTCGGGGCGCACACCCGTGAAGGCGGAGACGTAGTAGTCCCACTGGGAGACGAAGAAGATGACGTAGATGACCAGAATGGGGGTGAGGGTCGCCGCCACCAGAGCCACGGGGAGAACGTGGGCACCGTCGGACTTGGGGAGGGCGGAGGTGCCTGCGGGAGCCTCGGCGGGGTCGATATTCTTCCCCTTCTTGTGCTTGCCCGCCAGGATCGCGCCGAACATCAATGCGCCCACGAGGATGCCCAGACCGATATTGCGGAGCTGGCGAAAGATCTCGTCCGCCGAGAAGATCTCGTCCAGGATGTTGTCCATGATATTGGAGAAGCCCTTGTCATAGGACAACAGCAGAGCCACGATGAGGGTGGGGATGACGGCAATGGCCAGACCCAAAAGGATCCAACCCACGGTGGCGCTTCCCTTGCGGGGGCGAGGGGTGCCGTCGGGGTTCTTCCGCGCGCCGAAGAGGGCGGAGAAGAGGTTGGCGGGGGCCTTGAAGGGCATGGAGAAGGTGGCACTGCACAGCTCACCGATGAAATACTGCCCCGGGGCGCGCTCGCGGGAGTTGCCCGTGGTCGTAAAGACCAAATAGAACCAGGCAAGGCAGTTCCAGAGGTACACGCAGTTGATAATGGCCTTATTGGTGGTCAGCACCATGGAGAGAGCGAGGGCGAGGCTCACGATGACGGTGATGATCCCTCGCGCCGAGAGCTTACCGCCCACGGACTTGCGGCTGAGCAGGACGGAGCCGCCCACGAAGAGGATGACCTCAAAGCCGAAGGCCAGGAGGGGATGCTCCATGACGGGAGTCACCGCCCAGAAGAGGTATCCCGCGACCCAGAGGATCAGGGCCAGGACGAAGTCGGCGGGGCCGTAGGCGTAAGCGAGCTTGGCGGTCGGTGGCGTGTGGGGGGTAAAGGTGTACGGGGTGGGGGGTGTAGTCGGATTCGGAGTCGGGGTGTTGTTCATGGTGCCTTCCTTTCGTTATGAAGCGGGGATTCAGTTTTTCTTATAGGTCATGAGATCGGCCGGCTGACACTCCAGCACCTCGCACAGCGCCTCCAGGGTGGAGAATCGGATGGCCTTGGCCTTATTGTTTTTGAGAATGGACAGGTTGGCCTCGGTGATCCCCACCCGCTCGGACAGCTCCTTCAGGGAGATCTTGCGCTTGGCCATCATAACGTCCAGATTGATTTCGATCATATATTTCATGTAGTTTTCGTGAAACGAAAACATCCTTTCTTGCGGAATTGGGGCTGGTTTTGCGTAGCGAAATCGCCGCCGTTCCGGGGGCGAAAGCCACAAAACGCGTTTGAAAGCTTCGGCTTTCAAACTGCTTCCCTCCTCAGATGGTGCCGTCGTTCTCTTCCTTGAGGGCGGCGGCCTCGCGGAGGACTTGGCTGACGACGGTGAAGCACAGGCCCATGGTGACCGCCACCACGGTAATGGCCAGGGCGGGGCGGTAGACCAGACCCAGCAGGGCAAAGACGCCCCCCTCGGCAATGACCAGAAGGGCGATGGCCAGCACAAGACGGCCGCTGACGGGGGTGAAGATGCTTCCCTTGTGTGCCACGCGGAGGAGGAGGATCAGCAGCACCAGCACCGCGGCGGCGATGGCCATACCGATATAGAGCATGGCGATGATGAAGGTGATGTCTTCCATGAGGATGGGCTCGTGCTCGGAGAGATACTTGGTCGCGGTGGAGGGCAGGCGGAGCATCACCACGGGGATGGCCACGAGGCACAGGACACAGGCGGCAAAGGACAGGAGCATGGAGAGGCGGGGTTTACGGGACTTAGTCATGGGGTCCTCCTTGAATTCCCTTGTAGGGGAGAAGTTGTACTGTTTGGATTATAGCACACGGGGCATTGTTTGTCAATAGGTTTTTATCGTTTTTCGATAATTTTTTAATGAAAATCAAAAGCCCCCGCACCGAAACGATGCGGGGGGTTTGTTATGAAATTACCGTCTCCAGGTCTGAGGCGCGAACAGCACCAGCATGGGGAACAGCTCCAGTCTGCCGGCCAGCATATCAAAGATCAGGACCAGCTTGGAGGGGATGGAGAAGAACGCGAAATTGCCCGTGGGACCTACAAGGCTCAATCCCGGACCGATGTTGTTGATGGTGGCCGCCACCGCCGTGAAGTTGGTCACGAGGTCGTGGTCGTCAAAGGAAATGAGGATCACCGAGACCGTGAAAAGTAGGACGTACCACATCATGTAGACGTTGGTGGCGCGGACTACCTCGGGCTCCACGGGGTGACCGTCGATGGTAATCCGCTTGACGCGGCGGGGGTGGATCAGGTTCCCGATCTCGTTGAAGGCACCGCGGAACAGGATCATGAGGCGGGAGACCTTCAGACCGCCTCCCGTAGAACCCGCGCAGGCGCCGATGAACATGATCAGCACCAAAAGAGTACGGGACAGCTCGGGCCAGGCATCGAAGTTTTCGGTGGAGAAGCCCGTAGTGGAAATCAGGGAGGCTACCGTAAAGGCAACGTGGCGCAGAGCCTCCCCCAGGGTGTCGAACAGGCCTCGGACGTTGAGGGTGATGACCAGGATCACGGCGCCGACGATGCAGACGAAGCGGCGAAGCTCACCGTTGAAGGCCTCCTTGAACCGTCCGAGAAGGAACAGGTAGTAGCAGGAGAAATTCACCGAGAACAGCAGCATAAAGGCGATCACCACCCATTGGATATAGGGAGAATAGCTCGCCATGCTGTC
>JAFQOC010000512.1 GCA_017420845.1 Clostridia bacterium | reverse complement strand
TGCACCCCGCTTGACTGCAACCCAACGCACCGACAAACCCAAATTTGAAGCAAGAAACAATTGGCCGCATACGGCCAAAAGTATGACCCGCCGCGAGAGCTCACGGCGGGTCACGGTCATAGAGACGGAGCCGAAATCCCGTTCTTACGCGGGAGCGTTGGCCTCCTCGTCGCTCCAGGAGGTGAAGTCGGCGGGGGTGTACTCGGCGTTGTTGTCGGTCCAGTCGTAGTAGCTGACACCCTCGTAGGTGTTACCCATGTCTACGGTAGCCTGTACCTTGTCGATCCACTGGGCGTGATTGAAGAAGACGGATACGAATTTACGGGGCATATCCACGGTGTAAGCGTCGGACAGGCAGTAGGAGAAGGTGAACTCGGCGTTCTTGACCGAGCACTCCTCAAAGGCGAACTCGTCCAGAGTGACCGAGCCGTAGCCCACGAAGCCTGCCATGTTGTGGAAGCCCGAGAGCTTGATGTTCTCCACGTGGCAGTTGAGGAAGCCCAGCTGACCCGCCATGTTGTGGCCCACGAAGCCTGCCAGACGGAAGGAGATGGGATGGCCGCCGTTCTCGCGGTCCTGGTTGCCGTAATCCATCCAGCCGTCGGCGGTGAAGTTCTTGACGTAGCAGTTCTCAAACCAGATGTAGCCGTTGGTCTGAACACCCACGAAGCAGCCCACGGCACGCTCGTAAGCGGTGACGGTAGCGGTGTCGATGGTCAGGTTCTGGAAGGTCATGTCGGCGACGGCTACGCCCACGAAGCCCGAGCCCATCTCGGAGGCGGGAGTGCCCTGCTCGGGATCGTGATCCACGAACTTCAGGTTGGAGATAGTGTGGCCGTTACCCTCAAAGGTGACGCCGAAGAGGGCGTTGCCGTCCAGGGGGACCCACTCGTAGCCGGACATGTCGATGTCGGCGGTGAAAACAATGGTCATGTCGTCGAAGTAGTCCATGTCCTCGTTGACAGCCTTATTGAAGGCCATGAGGTCCTCGGCGGAGGAAATGACCACGTGGGTCTCGGGGTCGTACTCGGCGTTGGGGTCGTTCGTCTCGTCGCCGTCTCCCGTGGGAGCCTCGGTGGCGTCACCGTCCTCGGTGGGTGCCTCGGTGGGCTCTTCGGTAGGTGCCTCGGTGGACTCTTCGGTGGGAGCCTCGGTGGGAGCGTCTGTAGCATTATCGACGGTGGTGTCGGTGGGCTGATCGGGGGTCTTGTCGCAGGAGGCCATGGCGGCGACGCAGGACAGACACAGGATCAGACACAGGAGCAGCGCGGTCAGCTTTTTCATGATGATTCTCTTCCTTTCAAGAGTAGTATTTTGAATACACTAACTATTTTACTCCTTTTCCCCACGTTTGTCAAGAGGAAAGAGAAGAAATTCACAAATGGGGCGTAAAGAAGTTGGAGCAGGGGTAGTTGGTCGATGGTTCAAATTGCGGTTTATCGGTGAGTTTGAACATTCACGTTCCGCTCGCACCTTGGCAGGGGTGCAGGGGGCAAAGCCCCCTGCACAAAAAAGCGA
>JAFQOC010000511.1 GCA_017420845.1 Clostridia bacterium | reverse complement strand
CGGTCTGCTCGTAGGAGAAGTCCAGAAGGCCCACGTAGCGGGCGGGGTCGATGGCGTAGAGGAAGAGGTACAGACGGGGACCCCGCTCCTTGTCGATGAGGAGCTTGTAGACCGTCTTGAAGAAGCTGCCCTGGAGACCCTTCAGCTCCTTGTCGGGCTTGTCCTCGCCGAAGACGCGCTTGGGGATGGCGTACAGCTCGGCGTTGAGCTCGTCCAGGGTATAGCCGCCGGCGGCCAGATAGCTGTGGAGCAGAGCGATCTCCTGCTTCTCCTCATCGGAGAGGGCGTTGTAGACCTCAAAGTTACGGGTGGCGCGCAGACGGTTGACCTGCTCGGGGGCGCACTGCTCCAGCCAGTACTTGGCGCGGTCGAGGCGACCCATGAACTGGTTGGCTGTGTAGGGGGTGCCGATCTTCTCAAAGACGGTCTCCAGCATGGGGACGTTGAAGTCCACGATGGAGCCCAGCTGGACCAGGAGACCCTGGGGAACGGTGCTGACCTCGTGGCCCTCCACCACGCAGTTGTACATGATGGCGGCGTCGCGCTCGTTGGAGCGACCGGCGCGGTAGTCCTCCCACATCTTGTCGAATTCGAAGTACTGACGGAGGATGCCGTCGTCGAAGCAGAAGTCGAAGGCCTTGGTGGGCTCGGTCTTGGAGTAGAGCCACAGAATGACCTCGGGCTCATAGAGCTTCAGCATGGTGTCGGGGGTGAGGTTCAGACCCGAGGAGGAGGACATCTTGCCCGCCAGACCCTTGATGCCGATGAACTCATAGCCCTGGAACAGGGGAGGCTCGTAGCCGAAGATCTTCTTGGAGATGATCTTGGCGTTGGAGTAGGAGCCCGTGGGGGCGGCGTGATCCTTTCCGCCGGGCTCAAAATCCACGCCCTCGTGACGCCAGCGCATGGGCCAGTCGATCTTCCAGCCCAGCTTGCAGTTGAAGTTTTCGAGGAAGTTGATGTGGCCGCGGTAGCCGCAACGGCAGGTGTAGTCGGCCTCGGTGCAGTCCTCGGAGATGTTCTCCAGAGTGGTGAAGTCGGTGCCGCACTCGGGGCAGAAGACGGATACGGGGGAGTACTTGGCCTTTTCGGCGTCGTGCTCGGCCGCTCTCTCTTCCTCGGACTTGGTCATGTCCTTGGTCTTGAAGGAGTCCAGGATCTCAAAGATCTCCTCTCTCTTGCGCAGAGACTCGATGATGGCCTGGGTGTAGGCGCCCGAGCGGTACATATTGCCCTGATGGCGGTAGTCCATCTCGATGCCGAACTTCTTCATGGACTCGGTGAACTCGGCCTTGAAGTGCTCTGCGTAGTTCTCGTGACAGCCCCAAGGATCGGGGATGTCCACGTAGGGGGTACCGATGTACTTGTCGTAGGTGTCGCCGACCACGGCCTGGACGTTGGCAGGGATCTTGCGGCAACGGTCAAAGTCGTCCCAGGAGAACAGAAGGCGAGCCTTCTTGCCCTGCTTCTCGATGGCCTTGCAAACGAAAAGGGAGGTGGCGATATCACGGAAGTTACCGATATGCACCGAGCCCGAGGGGCTGATGCCCGCGGCGCAGACGTACTCCTCCTTGTCGGGGTTGCGGGCGATCACTCTTTGGGCGATCTCTTCTGACCAATGCATAGCTGGTCTCCTTTCTCTGTATATGGCATAAATTTTTCAAATATAATGTGAATGGCACATAGATAATATAGTATAACACATTTTTTCGCGCTTTGCAAGGGGATACCGCGATTTTTTGCGCTCACGCAAGGAAAAAATTTGCCGCAGAGCCTGCGTCTTTCGGTACATAAACACCAAATTTCCGCGCCACACTATGATTGGACGAAAACGCCGCCGCGGGGAAACGGTACCGCCGGCCGTTTCCGCCGCGGGTGCTTTCGCGTACAAGCCCTCGCAAACAAATCGAGGGGATACCCACCGTACCCCCTCGGAAAGGATAGGTTTCTCACATGATGATCATGGACCGCATCGCGCTGATCGTATCCATCATCGGCGCGCTCAACTGGGGCAGCATCGGTCTGTTCCAAT
>JAFQOC010000510.1 GCA_017420845.1 Clostridia bacterium | reverse complement strand
GCGTCGATCTCGTCGATGAAGATGATGGCGGAGCCTGCCTTGCGGGCGGTATCGAACAGGTCGCGGACGCGGGAAGCGCCCACACCCACGTACATCTCCACGAAGTCGGAGCCCGAGATGGAGAAGAAGGGAACTCCCGCCTCGCCGGCCACGGCCTTGGCCAAGAGGGTCTTACCCGTACCGGGAGGGCCCATGAGCAGAACGCCATGGGGGATACGGGCGCCCAGACGGGCGAACTTGGTGGGAGCCTTGAGGTAATCCACGATCTCCACCAGCTCTTCCTTTTCCTCGTCAGCGCCGGCTACGTCGCGGAAGGTGATCTTGTTCTTATCGTCGGTAGGCATCTTGACGTGAGCCTTGCCGAAGCCCCCGGTCTTGGCGCCGGGGCCTCCGCTGTTCATCATTCTCTTGGTGGCAAAGTAGTACAGGGCCACCATGGCGATGATGATGAAGATGGCGGGGAGAAGGGATACCCACCAGGGCAGGGTGTTGGCGGGACGGATGTCGTAGCTGTTGAGGATGCCCACGCCGTAGCCCTCCTTCGCCTGCTCCACCGAAAGGGTGTCGATGTAGGTCAGACGGGAGGCGGAAATGTCGGCCAGCTTGATTTGGTAGGGATCACTCAGCTTGAGATCCACGTCCTTCAGCACCGAGTAGTCGAGCTCGCTGCTGTCGGCCACGGGAGCATCAAGAGGCTTTTCTGTCTCGGGAGCGGTCTCGCCCCCGGCCGTCTCGCCCTCAGCGGTCTCACCCTCTGCGGGAGGCAGAGCATCGGGGCTCTGATTCAGGGGGGGCAGGATGACGGGGGAGCCGTTTACATCCAGGAAATTTCCGTTATCATCCTTGACAAAGAGCCGGTAAACCAGGTAGCCCTTGCCGTAATCAATGGTGTAGGTAGCGACCTCTCCCTTGGACAGAGCCGCTACGAAATCTGCCTCGGTGATTTTCTCCTTTTGAGCCGTGGTAGCGGTGTGCACCATGGCGACTACGCCGATGAGCACCGCAAGAGCCAGGATATACCCGAGTATGGTCCTGAAATTTTTCTTCATTGAATCTCCAATCTTGCCGGGATTTGTTTTTGGGCATCCGGAGGCTCTTCTCTTGGGATGAGCCTTCAAGGGTGCCCAAGGTGGGCTTGGCGGACCCACTCTATCTGATACGCAGAGCCTCGGGGAGGGTGCGAAAGCAGCTTACAGGTAAGTATACCACATGACTATGAATTTTTCATGAAATTCCTTGCATGTTCCCGTGAATGTTTTCGCCTTGCGGCGGCGTGGGGTCAGTTTTCGTAGACCTCTCTTCTAAGCACGCCCACGAAGGGGAGGTTACGGTACTTTTCGTCATAGTCCAGACCAAAGCCCACCACGAATTCGTCAGGAATGGTGGCGCCGCAGAAATCGGGGACGAAATCTACCTCACGGCGGGAGGGCTTATCCAGCAGGGTGCAGGTACGGACGCTATTGGCGTTGCGGTTTTTCAAAAGGGTGGTCAGACGGGACAGGGTACGTCCTGAGTCCACGATGTCCTCTACCACCAGAAGATCAATGTCCTGCAGGTCGTCCCGCTTCAGGTCCAGGGAGATTTTGATCTCACCGGAGGTCTTGGTGCCGGCGCCGTAGGAGGAAACCTTCATGAACTCCAGCTCGAGAGGGAGGGTCAAACGCTTCATGAGCTCGGCGGCGAAGGGCATAGAGCCCTTAAGGATCACCACCATGACCAGGCGGCGGGTGCTGTTTTCATAGGTTGCCTGGATCTCGGCGGCCAGACGGTCGCAGATGGCGGAAATCTCCTCTTGGGTGACCAGGGTGTAGGCGCAGTCGGCGTAGAGAGCGGGGGTTTGGTTGTTCATGGCTTTTTCCTTTCCTGATGTATGATGGGCGTTCATTTTTCAAGGCGGGTGGGGTAGCGGTATTCCACGGTGATTCGCAGGCAGGCGCCCTCGGTGGGAGGAGGATAGCCGTCGCGGAAGGCGATGGAGGGATACCACAAGGGATCGCCGTCGGGCAGGCAGATCAAGGGGATACTGTCCCGCAGGTGGGGAGGAATATTCTTTTCCTGCAACAGCTTCTTGAGCCGCTTATGCATTCCGTGGGAGAGGATGCGATCCCCGTCCTGACGCTTGCGGATCGTCAGTGGCCGGGGAAGATCGGCGGGGAACACGGCAGAGGCCAGTATGCTCCGCCCCGCTAATGGGGGCTCAGGAGAGGGGAAGGATTCCAGGGTAATGCAGACGCGTCTGCCCCAGGCCGTGATCGCCTCCACAAGCGAGATGGGCTCCTCGGGTAGGGGCGGCGGCGGAGGAAGCTTGGCGGGGCAGATGAAGAGGAACCCGTCCCGCACCAGTCCCATCATGCCATCGGGCAGAGGTGTGGTGGATTCGAGAATGCCCTTGCGGGCCAGCTCCTGCAGAGCGTCCAGGTGGACGGCAGCCAGATTGCCCGGTGTCTCCCCCTCGCTATGAAAGAGACAGGCTGTGCGGTGCAGGCGCATGAAGGCGCGCTTGGCTACGGCAGGATGGAGCTCTCGCAGCTCGGTTAACTCGATTCCCCCTTCAAAGAAGGCCTCGGAGGCGTTGACCCGTCGCTCGGCCATGGAGGATAGACATTCGTCGTCCTCTTCGGCGATGCGGGACATACGGAGAGCCGCCCGCTGGGGGGCGTCGACGCCCGCAATGGCTTCCAGGGCGGGAATGACGGTGTGTCGGATGCGGTTGCGGGTACAGTCATCGGCCAGATTGCTGGAGTCGGTGATATACTCCAGCCCCAGCTCATGGCAAGCGGCCAGAATATCCCGTCGAGTCCATTCCAGCAGAGGACGGTACAGCACGGTTGCGGGGAATCCGTTCCAGATGCCCATGAGGCGGGTGGGGGGGATGCCTCCCATGCCTCGGGTGCCTGTCCCTCGCAGAAGCCGCTCCAGTATGGTTTCCAGATTGTCGTCGGCGTGGTGGGCGGTCATAAGGGTGGGAATACCCCGCTCGTCCATGACTCTCTCAAAAAAGCTGTAGCGTACCCGACGGGCGGCTGTTTCCAGACTCTCGCCTCTTTCGGCGGCCAGGGCGGGGACGTCCACACGCTCGGAGATCAGCTCTACCCCCAGCTCACGGCAAACACGCCGGCAGAAGGCCAGATCGCGATCGGCCTCCTCGCCCCGTATGCCGTGATGGAGGTGGGCCGCGGTGAGCTGCCCTCTCCCCTCCTCGCCGTTGCGCTCCACAAGGGCACGGACGGTCAGCTCCAAAAGGAGCCGCGAATCCGCGCCGCCGGAAAAGGCAACCAAACAGGGGAGATGCTCGGGCAGGGAAAAGGGAAGCATAGGGTGCTCCTTCCTTATGGGATAATCGTGGATGTCGTGTTACGGGATTCAGGAGGGAAGGTTACCGTCCTCCGCCAGGGTGCGGAATTTGGTATATTTACCGATCCAGCCCATCTTGACGGTACCGGTGGAGCCGTGGCGGTTCTTGCCGACGATAACCTCCACGATGGAGGCGGCGGCATCGGAATTGGGATCGGAGGACTCGTTGGTCTTGTAATACTCGTCGCGGTAGAGGAAGAGCACTACGTCGGCGTCCTGCTCGATGGATCCCGACTCACGGAGATCGGACATCATGGGGCGCTTGTCGGTACGGGACTCGGGGCCTCGGGAGAGCTGGGAGCAGCAGATAACGGGGACGTTCAGATCCTTGGCCATGAGCTTCATGGCGCGGGAGATCTCGGCCACCTCCTGGACGCGGTTGTCGTGGCGGCCGTCGCCCTGCATGAGCTGGAGGTAGTCGATGACCACCAGCCCCAGATTTTTGACGCGGCGGAGCTTGGCCTTCATACCTGTGGCGGTGATTCCGGCGGTATCGTCGATGAGAATGTCGCACTTGGCCAGCTTGGAGGTGGCGATGGCGATGTTTTCCCAGTCCTCGTCCGTGAGCTCGCCCGTGCGCATGGCGTAGCTGTCCACCATGGCCTCGGAGGAGATGATGCGGTTGACCAGCTGCTCGGCGGACATCTCCAGAGAGAACATACATACCGTCTTGCCGGTCAGCGCGGCCACGTTAGTGCCGATGTTCAGACAGAAGGAGGTCTTACCCATACCGGGACGGGCACCCACCAGAATGAGGTCGGAGTTGCCCATGCCTGCCAGCACCCGATCCAGCCCGGAAAAGCCGGTGGAGGTGCCTTGGGAGGCCTCCTTGTTGGTGTTCAGCTCGTGGAGGTGGGCGTAGACGTCCCCGATGACCTCGCGAATATGGCGAAAATTCTTGGTGTCCTTACCCTGAGCGATGGCGAAGATTTTGTTCTCGGCGGCATCCAGAACGTGGGCCACGTCCTCCTGCTCGGAGTAGGCGATCTCGTTGACCTCGTCGCAGGCGCCGATGAGCTGGCGCAGGATGCTCTTGTCCTTGACGATGCGGGCGTAGTCCTTCACGTTCATGGCGGTGGGAACAACCTCCACCAGAACGCGGACGTAGTCCTCGCCGCCGGACTTGTCGTAGATGCCCTTCTGCACCAGCATGTCGATGAGGGTGACCACGTCGATGTCGCGGCTGGTCAAAAAAAGCTCGTGCATGGCCGAGAAGATCTGCTGATGCTCCTCCAGATAGAAATCGGACACCGCCACGACGTCGGCAATCTCGTTGAAGGATTCGGGGTCCACCAGAATGGCGCCCAGGAGAGATTGCTCGGCGATGAGGGAAAAGGGAACTTTCGTACCAGGGAATCCTGGGTGCTTGCGTGATCGTTCATGATATCCTTTAATTACACACCAGCACGTGGACCTTACCCACGATATCGGTGTAGAGCTTGACGTCCAGGTCGTACTTTCCGTAGGCGCGGATGGGATCGGCCAGCTGGATCTTACGCTTATCCACCGTGATGCCGTAATCCTTCTGGAGGTGATCGGCGATATCCTTGGATGTGATGGAGCCGTAGAGACGTCCGTCAGCGCCCGAGGAGGCGGGGATCTTTACCAGAATGGTATCCAGCTTGGCGGCCAGCGCCTTGGCCTCGGCCGTTTCTACCTCGATCTTGTGCTTGATGGATTCCTCGCGGCCCTTGATCTCGTTGAGAACCTTGGCATCGGCCTCCACGGCCAGCTTGCGGGGGAGGAGGAAGTTTCTGGCGTATCCGTCGGATACGTTGATAACGTCGTTTTTCTTGCCTTGACCTTTCACGTCGGCGAGCAGTACTACTTTCATGATCTATGTTTCCTTTCTTTGATGGGGGTTGGGGTTGCGGGGGATGCTCTCTGCCCCGCGATGGGGAGGAGCTATCGGGCTTTATTCCTGGCGGAATTGCTCGGGGAATTGAAGAATATATTCGTCGATGGCAACAGTGAGGCGGTCGTAGGCCTCGGGGACGTTTCCGGGGACCTGGGCGCCTGCCATGTCGAAGTGACCGCCGCCGTCCAGCTTCTCCATAATGAGCTGAACGTTGACGTTGCCCTTGGAGCGGGCGGATATGGCCACGCCGTCCGGGACCAGAGCCAGAGCGAAGGAGGCCTCCACCCCTCGGATGCCCAGCAGCTTGTCGGCGGCCTTGGAGGCGGCAACACGGTCGCCGCCCGAAGGAACGTGATCCTCGCTGAGCCAGGTAATGGCGAAGGCATCGGCGTACAGACGGGTGTGGGCGTCAAAATCGCCGGCGATCAGGAGCTCGTCGATGCGCTCGTTAAAGAATTCCCTTGCCACGTCGGTATGGGCGTTGCGGCCGTAGAGGTAGTAGGTGATCTCAAAGGTCTGGGCACCCGCGGAGCGAGTAAAGTTGTGAGTGTCCAGCATAATGCCGGCCAGCAGCAGGTTGGCCTCCTCCTTATGAAGGGTCTCGGCGTAGGGGCTTTGCTGCAGGATCTCGGACACGATTTCGCTGGCGGAGGATTTGGTCGCCTCTATATAATGAAGGAAAGGACGGAAGGGAAGCTCTCCCACCTGGCGGTGATGGTCGATGACGGCGATGTTGGAGAGTCCGTCAGGAGCGGAGATGCAGCCCACGATGCCGGGGGCTTCAAAAATAAAGGGATTGTTCACGTCAGTCAGGATCAGAAGAGTGCCGGAGGACACGGCCTGCTGGGCGGCAGCCTTGTCAATAAAGACGCTCTCGTACTCTGGAAGAGTGGCCAGGTGCTCGGAGCAGACGTCGTAGGTGTCGCAGGTCTTGTCGGTGATGATATGAACGGGGACGTGGTCCCGATTGCCTGCCTCCAGTATGCTGCGGCAGAGGCGGTAGGCGCCTACGGCGGAGCCAATGGCGTCAAAGTCGGGATTGGAGTGCCCCATGATGAGGACGCTGTCACAGGCAAGCAAGCGTCTCTCCAGCAGGGTAACGCTGACACGGGAGGAGATGGAGGTGTTGGACTCCAGAGTTTTGTGGGCGCCTCCGTAGTACAGAAGATTGGTATTTCCCCGCCGCTGGAGCGCTACCTGGTTGCCGCCTCGCTGCAACGCCATGTCCAGGGCGGCGGAGGCTGCCTTTTCTCTTTGGTTTACGTTGCCGTCGATATCGGCGATGCCCATGGATACGGACAGGGGAAAGCTGTTGTCACCCACTCGGATCTTCATGATCTCATCCAGAATGGAGAAATTGTCCGCGATACAGCGATCCAGCATCTCAGAGGTGAAAATGGCCAGGTATTTGTCGCGGTCGTACTCCCGAAGCATACCATTCATGCTCTCCACCCAGCGTGTCAGAGTTTCTTCAATGAGATTGGCTGTGGCTCGGTAGTTGGCTCGAACGAATTGGGTCAGCTCCTGCAGGTTGTCCAACATAATATAGGCCAGAACCACGTGAGAGCGGTTGGCTTCCTCCATCAGGTCCAGTAGCTGGGAAACGTCATGGAAAATGACGAAATAGTAGTGATCGCTGCCCTTTTGGAGCAAATGGGTCTCCATACGGTAGCGACGGCCGTTGCACAGGCGGACGACCGACGCGCTGTCCCTGTCCTCATAGGTGATGGGAAGGATCTCTCCGGGAAGAAGGCCGTCCCGACCGTCACGTTCCTCCTCGGACAGGCTTTGACGGACGGTTTCGTTCAGCCTTTCCACGGTGATACCGGGGCAGGCACGGGCAAGGGGGATGCTGCAGACGGGGGAGCGGAAGCCCAGGATCTCCTGCATGGCATCGTTGATGATGCGCAGATCCCCGTCGGCGTTGATCACGGCATAGGGGATATCGGTGGCTGAGCGGAACATCTGGTAAATGTCGGTGTTCAGCTCCTCTGCCTCCTGCTCGGCACGCTTGTACGCGGCGAAGCGGAGAGCGAAGGCCAGAAGGATCAAGCCGGCGGTGATCAGATAGAAGAGCAGAATACCGACCGCGAGCAGGGGCAGGTGGGGGACGTTTCCGTAGGCCAGAAGGGCGACCAGACCCAGGAGCAAAAGGCCCTCGGCCACGGTGATCGCGAAGGGCACGCGGAGGTCCACGGAGAGGACGCCGCTACGGGGCTTGCGATGCTTTTGGGGAGACATGGGATCAGCTCCTTTCAAACGGATTGGATCGGGAGTGGGTCGGAGGGGGTCAGGGATCTTTGGAGGAGG
>JAFQOC010000509.1 GCA_017420845.1 Clostridia bacterium | reverse complement strand
GGCTTAAATATGACCAATGCTTCGCCAAATAAAAAACCCAGTGCAAAGCACTGGGCATTCTATTTGGTGGAAACGAGGGGGCTCGAACCCATGACCTCACGGATGTGAACCGTGCGCTCTAACCAGCTGAGCTACGCTTCCGCAACGGAAGATATTATAGCACATTCATTTCAAAATGTCAATAGCTTTTCCAAAAAAAGTTCAGAATTATTTATCCGAAATTTTCGGTATTGCTTCCCCGCTCTCATTTCGTAAAATGAGAGCGGGGATAGTCAATCCTCAAATCCATCACAAATTGACTTCAGGCAATCCCGCAAAGCCGACTGCAAGATCCTCATCGCCGGGAATATAGTCGGTCATGGCGCCATTATTGAATTTCTCATAAGCAACCATATCGAAGTATCCTGTACCGGTCAGGCCGAAGAGGATGGTTTTCTCCTCGCCGGTCTCGCGGCACTTGATGGCCTCGTCCATGGCGACGCGGATGGCGTGGCTGGACTCGGGGGCGGGGAGAATGCCCTCCACGCGGGCGAAGTACTCGGCTGCCTCAAAGACCTCGGTCTGCTTGACGGTGGTGGCCTCCATAAGTCCGTCGGCGTAAAGCTGGGACAGGATGGGGTTCATGCCGTGGTAGCGCAGGCCGCCCGAGTGGTTGGGAGCGGGGATAAAACCGCTACCCAGAGTTTTCATCTTGACCAGAGGGCAGATCATGCCCGTGTCGCAGTAGTCGTAGGCGAACTTACCGCGGGTAAAGCTGGGGCAGGAGGCAGGCTCGACGGCGATGAAGCGGTAATCGGCCTCGCCGCGGAGCTTCTCACCCATGAAGGGGGCGATGAGGCCACCCAGGTTGGAGCCGCCGCCGGCACAGCCAATGATGATATCGGGCTTGATGTCGTACTGATCCATGGCGATCTTGGTCTCCAGACCGATGACCGACTGGTGGAGCATGACCTGATTCAGCACACTACCCAGCACGTAGCGGTAGTTGCCCAGGGTTCCCGCGGCCTCCACGGCCTCAGAAATGGCACAGCCCAGAGATCCGCCGGTACCGGGATGCTTTTCCAGAATCCTGCGGCCCACCTCGGTAGTGGTGGAGGGAGAGGGAGTGACCTGTGCGCCGTAGGTACGCATGACCTCGCGGCGGAAGGGCTTCTGCTCGTAGCTGACCTTGACCATGTAGACACGGCAATCCAGGCCCAGATAAGCACAGGCCATGGACAGAGCGGTACCCCACTGGCCCGCGCCGGTCTCGGTGGTGACGCCGCTAAGGCCCTGCTTCTTGGCATAGTAGGCCTGGGCTATGGCGGAATTGAGCTTATGGGAGCCCGAGGTGTTGTTACCCTCGAACTTGTAGTAAATCTTAGCGGGGGTCTGGAGCTTCTCCTCCAGGCAGTAGGCGCGGACCAGAGGAGCGGGGCGGTACATCTTGTAGAAGGAGCGAATCTCCTCAGGGATCTCCACGTAAGGGGTAGTATCATCCAGTTCCTGCTTGATGAGTTCGTCGCAAAAGACAGGGCGCAGATCCTCGTAAGTCATGGGCTGATGGGTCTCGGCGTTGAGCAGGGGGGCGGGCTTATTCTTCATGTCGGCGCGGAGGTTGTACCATGCCTTGGGCATGTCCTCCTCGCTGATATAGATCTTATAGGGGATTTCTTTCTTCATCTCGGTTGCGCTCATGGATATATCTCCTTTTCGTTATGTGTTATTTTACTGTGGCGTTTTTTGGAAAAGCGACGGGATCACCATCGTCTCCCTTTGCGGTTGAATCTGTACATACTGCCTCCCACGGGAGCCAAACAAAAAGCCCCGAACAAAGATAGACTTTGTTTCGGGACGAATTCAAAAGAATCCGCGGTGCCACCCAAATTGACGCTCCCTCGGGAGCATCCTCTCACGCATACGCAAATATGCCGCGGCGGATAACGGGGCCGCATCCCGTCAGGCACTACCTGTTTTCGAAGAAAACTTTTCACAGAAAACGCTCGTCCTGCCCTCCGAAGTCCATTCACACGGGGTCAGCGCCGCGTTTCCACCCTCAGCGGCTCTCTGTCAGAAGACTGTACCGTGCTACTCTTCTTCGTCGTCGGTTTTGATGGGAGTATTATAGCACAATCCCTCCCTCTTGTCAAGGCTTTTTGGCAATTTTTCGCGGAGCTTCCTTCATTTTTCAACCGAATAGCCTCCGCTCTCCCCGTGAAGCAAAAGCTCACGGGCAATGCTTTCGGGTCTGTGGGCGTCAATGGGGGTATACTTCCCCCTCTCCCCGATCTCCAAAAGACTTCCCACGTGGGTATAGCCCAGGAAACGGGGCGGAAGGTGGGTGACGATATCCTCACGGTTGCGAATGACGGTAAAGCCCCGCCATCGAAGGGCAACGTCATCCGTAACCTTCCCCCATATCACCCGGGGACAGCCGAAGCCGTAACCCGTCAGAGTCGCCCGCAGATCGGGGCGTCGGTACCACGCGTACTCATGGCAGAGCAGTCCCAGCGCCGCGCCGTGGGAGTAGCCCACCACGGTGACGGTGTTCACCTGTCCATTCGTGAGCAGAGGATCTATGCGAGGAATGAGAGACGTCCAGAGCCGCAGAAAACCGCCGTGGGCATAAAAGACCGTTTTTCCCTCACGCTCACAGGGGGCGACAGGAAAGTCCAGATTATTCAGCCAATCCTCGACTCCGTCGGAGTCCTGAAAGAAGACTGTCAGATGGCCGTCCGTCAGATCAAAGGCGTAGTCGGCAAAGTAGGGGGTGCGGATATAGGGGCGGGTAACACAGCGAAAAAAGAGTTCGTAGAGAGTCATGATCGGGATTCCTTGAGAAAGTGTGGTAAGGAGAGGTGGATCACTATGTTGAATTGTTGTTGTCGTTTAAATTTGGGTTTATCGGCGCGTTAGGGTTCAATTTTTAAGGGGGTGATTGGGGC
>JAFQOC010000508.1 GCA_017420845.1 Clostridia bacterium | reverse complement strand
TGTAGGAGAAGGCTACATCGGTCATCTCCACCCGACCGTCGGGATCCTTGAGGACCACGGCATCCTTGGCATCGGGGATCTCTGTGTCGGCTTCAATGAGCTCAAAGAGGCGGGCGGCGCAGGCCATGGCGTTTTGCAGCTCGGTGATCACCCCCGAGATCTCGTTGAAGGGCTTGGTGTACTGCCCCGCGTAGGTGAGGAAGGCCGACAGGCCGCCGACGGTCAGGGTCATGCTCCCCGTGGTGGAAAGACAGATCAAGGCGCCGATGAGGGCCACACCCGCGTAGACCAGATTGTTGACGAAGCGGGTGGAGGGGTTGACCAGAGAGGAGAAGAACACCGCCTTGCGTGAGGTGGTCTCCAGACGGGTGTTGATGGCGTCGAAATCCCGCAGGGCCTCGTCCTCGTGGGAGAATGCCACCACGGTCTTATGAGAGCCGATCATTTCGTCGATGAGGGCGGTCTGCTCGGCACGGATCTCGGATTGCTTTTTGAACAGGTTGAAGGTGCGCTTGGAGATAAAGGAGGCAGCGAACAGGGACAGGGGGGTGGCCACCACTACCCAGACCGTCATGGGCAGATTCAGGGTGAGCATGAAGCACAGGGTGCCCAGAATGGTGAGCATGCCCGTAAAGAACTGGGAAAAGCCCATGAGCAAACCGTCGGTGACCTGGTCGGCGTCGGCGATGACACGGCTGACGGTGTCTCCCACGGGGTGCCGGTCCAAATAGGACAGGGGAAGGGACTGGATGCGAGTGAAGGCGTCGTAACGGAGGCGGCGCACCACGCCGAAGGTGATGCGATTGTTGCAGATATTCATGAGCCATTGGCAGAGGGCGGTAATGCCAATGATGATGACACCTCGCAAAAGGAGGGGAGAGAGCGCCGTGAAATCCACCTGACCGGGGGCTACAATGAGGTCGATGGCGTCGCCCGTCAGAATGGGCAGGTAGAGGGTCAGACCCACCACCGCCACGGCCAACAGGAGGGACAGGGCGAAGAGAAGACGGTAGTGCTTCAGGTAGCGGAGCACTTTTTTCATGGTGGAGAGGGTATGGGTGTTCTTTTGTTTCATTGTGCCTCACCTCCCTTGAACTGGGACTCGTGGATCTCGCGGTAGACCTCGCAGGAGCGGAGAAGCTCGTCGTGGGTGCCCATGCCCACGGCCTGTCCCTCCTCCAGCACGATGATGAGGTCGGCAGCCTTGATGGAGGAGGTGCGCTGGGAAATGATGAAGACCGTGGGATCTCCCGCCAGCTCACGGAGAGCCTTGCGGAGGCGGGCGTCGGTGGCGAAGTCCAGCGCCGAGGCGGAATCGTCCAGAATGAGGATCTCGGGCTTACCCACCAGCGCGCGGGCAATGGTCAGGCGTTGCTTTTGACCGCCCGACAGGTTACGGCCCTTCTGCTCCACGGGGGCGTCCAGCCCTCCGTCCTTCTCGCGGACGAAATCGGCGGCCTGGGCTACCTCCAGCGCTCTCCACAGCTCTTCGTCGGTGGCGGTCTCGGTGCCGAAGCGGAGATTGGAGCGGATGGTGCCCTTGAAAAGCTCGGCCTTTTGGGGCACCACGCCGATGCGGGAACGGAGGGCAGGAAGATCATGGCAGGCAACGGGGAGACCGAAAACCGTCACGGTGCCTTCGGTTGCCTCGTAGAAGCGGGGGATGAGGTTCACCAGGGTGGATTTACCCGAACCCGTACCGCCGATGATGCCCACGGTCATGCCCCGTTTCGCGGTGAAGCTGATATCCAGCAGGGAAGGCTCACCGCCTCCCTCATAGGTCATGGTGACGTGATCGAAGACCACGGCAGGGGCATTCTCCGAGACCGCGGGGGTACCGTCGGGGGCGGGGGTGACGGCCATGCCCGCGGGCATATCCAGCACCGCGCCGATGCGGTTGCCGCAGGCTACGGCCTTGGTGACGGTAAAGATGGAGGTGGCCAGCTTGACCAGCTCCACCAGGATCTGACCCATGTAGTTCACCAGCGCCACAACCTGTCCTTGGGTGATGGAGCCGCTGTTGACGGCTACGGCACCCTTTTGGATCAGAAGGATGACCGCCAGATTCACGATCACGTAGGTAACGGGATTCATAATGGCGGTGAGCATGCCTGCCCTGTTCTGGAGGGTGGTCTGCTCCCGATTGACGGCGGCAAAGCGGCTGATCTCCTCCTCCTCCTTGCAGAAGGCGCGGACGGGTCGGACGCCGGACAGGTTCTCGCGGGTGGTGGCGGTGACGCGGTCCAGGCGGTTCTGCACACGGCGGTACAGGGGGATGCCGCCCAGCATGACGCCGAAGACCACCACGGCCAACAGGGGAATGG
>JAFQOC010000507.1 GCA_017420845.1 Clostridia bacterium | reverse complement strand
CTGGAGAACCTTTACAATGATCTGAAGGAGAAGGTGGAGTTCCATTTCCGCGCTCCCGTGGAGACGGTGAAAAAGACCGAGGACGGCTACACCGTGGTCAGCGGCGGTACCGAGTATACCTGCGACCGTTGCGTCATCTCGGCTGGACGGAGTGGCAGTAAGTGGATGGAGAGCGTCTGCCGCGATCTGAAGATCCCCACCAAGTCCAACCGCGTGGACATCGGTGTCCGTGTGGAGCTCCCCGCCGAGGTTTTCTCCCATCTCACCGACGAGCTGTACGAGTCCAAGATCATCTACCGTACCGAGAAGTTCCAGGACCTGGTCCGCACCTTCTGCATGAACCCCCACGGCGTGGTGGTCAACGAGAACACCAACGGCATCGTGACGGTCAACGGCCACAGCTACGAGGACCCCGAGCGTCACACGGGCAACACCAACTTCGCTCTCTTGGTCTCCAAGCATTTCTCCGAGCCCTTCAAGGACAGCAACGGCTACGGCGAGAGCATCGCACGCCTGTCCAATATGCTGGGCGGTGGGGTCATGGTCCAGAGATTCGGCGACCTCATTCGCGGCCAGCGCTCCACCCAGTCCCGCATCGACGAGGCCTTCATCGAGCCTACCCTGGGCGCCACCCCCGGCGACCTGTCTCTGGTCATGCCCAAGCGTATTCTGGACGGCATCATTGAAATGATCTACGCTCTGGACAAGATCGCTCCCGGCACCGCCAATGACGATACCCTGCTGTACGGCGTGGAGGTCAAATTCTACAACATGGAGGTGGCCATTGACGAGAATCTCGAGACCTGCCATAAGGGCCTGTTCGTCATCGGCGACTGCTCCGGCGTGACCCACTCCCTGTCCCATGCCTCGGCCTCGGGCGTGCACGTGGCGAGGTATCTGGCGGAGACCATCTGATTCTCGCGAATCAAAAAAGCATGCCCCGACAGGCCAAAACCTGTCGGGGCTTTTTACGTTGCGGAGGGAAATCAGCCCTTCTCCAGAGCCGCTCTCGTCTGAGCCATGACCAGCTTGAAGTAGATTCCTCGCTGATCCAGCAGCTCCTTATGAGTACCGAATTCCGCGATGCGACCGTGATCAATGACCAATATCTTGTCGGCGTTGCGGAGGGTGGAGAGACGGTGGGCGATGGCGAAGGTGGTGCGGTTGTCGGTCATCTTGTCGATGGCGTCCTGAATGAGCTTCTCGGTCTCGGTGTCCAGAGCCGCGGTGGCCTCGTCCAGGATCAGGATGGACGGATCGTGGATCAGGGCGCGGGCAATGGCGATGCGCTGGCGCTCACCGCCCGAGAGGGAGTAGCCCTTCTCACCCACGATGGTGTTGTAGCCCTCGGGGAGACGCATGATGAAATCGTGGGCGTTGGCGGCTCTGGCGGCGCGGATGACCTCGGCGTCGGAGGCGTAGGGCTTGGCGTACTTGATGTTGTCTCGGACCGAGCCCGAGAACAGGTGGGTCTCCTGGAGCACCACGCCCATCTGGGAGCGGAGGGACTGCTGGGAGATATCCTTGATGTTCACCCCGTCGATCTCGATGACACCGTCGGTGGGGTCGTACATACGCATGATGAGATTGATGAGGGTGGACTTACCGCAGCCCGAATGCCCCACGATACCGATCATCTCGCCTGCCTTGACCTCCACGCTGACGTTCCGCAGGACGGGAGTGGCGGACTCGTAGCCGAAGGTGACGTTCCGGACGCTGACGTTGCCCTTAAACTGGAAATGCTCGGGCTTCTTGGCATCGGCCACGTCGGGCTCCTCCTCCAGGATCTCCAGGATCTTACCGAAGGAGGTGGCGAAGGCCGAGATGTTACGGGGGATGAGGGTGATCTGCATCAGGGGGTTATAAATGATGGAGGCGTAGGTGTTGAACTGGTTCAGCTCACCCACCGTCATGGCCCCGTGGAAGAGCATGACGTTACCGTACCACATGATGAGGTAGGAGCCGAAGCGCAGAGCGAAGCCCAGAAGGGGGAAGACGGTATCGAAGACCTTGGCGGTATGCTCGTTCTGGTGAGCCTGCTGGTTGGTGCAGTCGGTGAACTCCTCGATGGCGGCCTCCTCGCGTCCGTAGGCCTTGACCACGCGGATGCCCGAGAGGACGTCCTGCAGAGTGCGGTTGGTGCGGTTGCCCTTCATCCATTGCTTGATGTTGAGGCGGCGCATCATGTGGCGGAAGAGGTAGATGGCCCAGACCACGAAGGGGATGGGAACAAAGACGAAGGCCGACATAACGGGGCTCATGGAGAGGATCAGCACCAGACCCAAAAAGAAGGACAAAAGCTGGGCAAAGTAAGTGGGGAGCAGATTGGTGATGAAGTTCTGCACCACCGCCACGTCGTTGTTGATACGGCCCATGAGGTCACCCGTGGACTTCTTCTGCACCGAGGACATGGAGAGGAGCTGGATCTTCTCAAAGAGCAGGGTGCGGAGGAATCTTGTGAAGCGGTTGCCTGCCACAGCGGCGATGCGGCCCTGGACCATGCTGATGACCTTGGACAGCACATCGAAGCCCACGATGGCGGCCACGATGAGGAAGAAGTGGAGGAACCAGTTTTCGCGGGCATCAAAATTGCTGTTCTGGATGTAATCGTCGATCAGCGTCCTCTGGAGGATGGGCACCACGAAGGTGATGGCCATACCGATGAAGGCGGTGATCAGAGGCACCATCATCATGAGGCGCAGGCCCTTGGTCATAGCCCAGAGCTTCTTGTAGGACTCCCGCTTGCTTTGGCAATAGGGGCAGATGTGGGTATTGACAATAAAGGGGCGTCCGCACTTGGGGCAGTAACGCTCGGGAGCATCGCTGACCACTGTGTTTTCGGTGTCTCCTCCCACAATGCGGTTACAGGCCTCCACGATGACCGAGTAGCGGGTCAGGTTGCGCCCGCTGATGAAGCGGCAGAGTCGGGTCGTATGGCCATTGACCTTAGCGAAGAATGCGCCGCAGCCGTACAGGACCTCCACCGAAAAGTCCGAAAGCTCGGAGAAATCCCAGCGGGCCTCCACCTCGGCGTCAATGACCTTGTAGATGGCCTTGTCGGTGAAGACCATACGTCCGTCTACCCGTTTATCGTGGCGGCAGTCAAAGGGCAGACAGTAAAGGATCCGCTCACCCGCGGAGGCCGCCTCGAAGGCCGCTTTATCGGCGGGGGATAGATCAAAGAGCAGTCTCATGTGAAAAGACCTCCTTACAGGTAAATCTCAACCTTCTTGTAGCTGTGCTTGTCCAGGGCGGCGGGGTTCTCGATGGTGAAGCAGTTGCCGTCGATGTCGTACATGAAGACGCGGCCGTCCTCCAGGGTGCGGATGTTGTTGGAGGGATTGTTCATGATGAACTCCACTCTCCCCGCCGTGGTGGTGACGTCCCAGTAGCAGTAGCCGAACTTCTCGCGGAAGCTGTGGATCTTTTGGATGGCGGGGGTGAAGTAGCGGTGCTCCAGCTCATCGCGGATCATGCGGGAGACCTCCTCGGGGAAGATGTCCAGGGTCTCGATCATGCCGATCTCGGCACCGCGGCCGCCCATCTGGGAGTCGGGCTCGCGGATGGCGATGAAGGTCTCGGGGGCGGAGATGGGGAAGGCGCGGATGGGGACGATGCGCTCAAAGAACTCCACCTTGCCCGAGGGCTGGGTGACCTCCAGGGAGATCAGACCGCCTCCCGACTTGGTGAACCGCGCGTTCTCGGGTGTCAGGTCAAGGGATACCCGATGCTCAAAGAGATCGGTAATGTCGCTGTCATCAAGGACCTTTTTGGTCTCGGTTGCGTTTGCCATGATTTGGTACCTGTTCCTTTCATTGTGAAAGTATGTGGGTGAATAGATGTAAATAGATGTATTTGATGGGAGCGGGGAGGTTCAAATTTGGGTTTATCGGTGCGTTGGGTTGCGGTTAGGCGGGGGTGATGGG
>JAFQOC010000506.1 GCA_017420845.1 Clostridia bacterium | reverse complement strand
GAAAGGCTGATCTTCATCCGCTCTCCTCATCCGTCACCCGCTAAAGCGGGTGCCACCTTCCCCGCTGGGGAAGGCTAATGAACGCGGTCGGCGCACCGACAAACCCAAATTTGAAAGTTGACTGAATGGTTACGATTGAGTTTTTGGGACATATAGATGACATATAGATAAAGAAGCCCACAGCACCGTTATTCTTCGACGGCTCCTCCGACGTCTCCCAAAAAGTCAAAGATCCCCCGCCATGGGGCGGGGGATGGAAGCATGATACGTACAGTCGGTACAGTCTCTCATTCGTCGGTGAATTCCCAACCCGTCAGCTCCGGCGTTCCATCGGGCGTCCTGGCGAAGGTGACGGTGACCACGCGCAGGTCGGGAAGCTCAAAGGAAACGGTCAGGCTTTCCAGCTCCGCCGCAAACTCCTCGGCGGAAGCAGGAATTTGGGGATTAAGGGAAATACCGGTATACTTTTTCGGGTCGGTAAAACGGTACCTGATGTTCCGACCTTCCAGCGTGACGTCCTCACCGTACAGGGCGGTAAACTCTTGGTCCTGCCGCAGGAATTCCACGGCCTTGGTTTCGTAGGGCTCCACGTAGGTCCCCATCACGTTATCACGCTCGTAGCTTTTTAGCACCACGGTCATAGTCAGGACACCAAAGGCAACGAACACAACCACGGCCCCCGCAATGAGAGGAATAAGCCACCTTTTTTTCATATATCAATCTTCCTTCTTCTTAAGAGCCACGACAGCGGCGGCGGCGGTCAGGACGGTAGCGGCAGCGGCTACGGAGGACTTGCAGCCCTTCTTGCCCTCGGTCTCGGACTCGGAATCGGTGGGAGCTTCGGTGGCAGGGGCGTCGGTGGGGGTCTCTACGGGATCCGTGGGGGCCTCGGTGGGATCCTCGGAGGTTTCGGTATCCGCGGGATCGGTGTCGGTGGTCTCACCGCCCTCGGCGGCGACCACGTAGCTGAACTTGAAGCGTCCGCCGGGGGCTACGTCGCCCGAGATGTAGAAGTCCAGGATATCGCCCGAGAACTTGTTGTAGTCGCCCTCGTCGTGGACGTTGTCGGTCCAGGCGAAGTTGACGGTGAAGCTGTCGGTCAGCCCCAAGTCGGCCTTGGCGATCTTAACGGTCATATAGCGGCCGTCCACCTTGTACTCCACGTCGGCCACCTTCTCGGTCTTGGCGTAGTCATTTTCGGCGGTGAACTTCTCCAGCACCAGGGTCTTGTCGGTGCCCGCGGTCTTGCCCACCACGAAGTCAAAGGTGTTCCAGCCCTGCTTCGACTGATCGGTGTCGAGGTAGAGATTCATCCACAGAGCGTCGGTGTGGGACGTGATGTTGTCGGCGCACTCCACCAGGAAGTAGAGGTAGTCGGCGTCACGGGAGACCTGGGCGCCGATGATGTCGTTACGGCCCGAGGTCTCGGTGTAGACCAGATTGCCGTAGCCGGGAGCGTTTCTGTCCTCGGTATTACCGATATAGGCGCCGAAGTAGGGAGCCACGTCCTTCCACTGGTCGTAGCCCGCATTCAAGTCGATGGTCTTCTGTTCGGAGGGAGTGGGGATGGGTCTCGCGCCCTTGAACTGACGGACGAAGTTGACCAGCTGGTAGTAGTAGTGGTCCTGCAGAGCGCCCTTAGTGGGCTCGATGTCGCGGGAGTATTCGTCGTTGTACTGATCGGGGAAAGCGTTCTCCACGGCGGCGGGACCCGACTCGGGCCACACCTCGTAGCGGCCCACGCGGAACTCGTTCCAGCCCGTGACGAAGATGACCTTGGGGTCTACCTCGAGCGCGTATTCGAACTGCTCGGCGAAGTTGTAGCCCCACTTGGAGGCCTCGGCACCCTCCTTGACGTAGCGGTCCTTGTACTCGGAAGTGTAGGAGCGGCCTGCGATGTTGTTACCGCTCATGGCGGCCAGGGCCTTGTTCTCGTAGTCGTGGTTCATGGCGATACCCACGGTCATCTGCTCCACCACGCCGTTCTTGCGGTCGGCGTTGTTCTTGTAGTAGACGGCCTGGGGGTACATGGACAGCCAGCCCCACGAGCTGTTGTCGGTCTTATCCACCACGTAGCCGGGCTGACCCGCGCGGAAGGTGAAGAAATTGGAAATTTCCTTCTCAATGGGGGAGGCGTTGGCGTTGAAGGAGCCCTTGATGGCCATGAGCATGGGCTTATCGTCCCAGTAGAACCAGAGATTCTGGAACTTGCCCGCGCGGAAGACGTCCAGATAGAGGGACTGGACTTGGGTATTGGTGTAAGCCTTATCCCAGAAGGGGAGCATGAAGGAGACCTTGGGGGCCATAAGGCCGTCGTTCATGGCGTCGGTCCACTCCTCCATGAGGGGGGTATAGGCGTTGCGCCAGGTCATCTCGGCGTTGGTGTTATCGGTGAAGATGACGTCCACGCCTGCGTTGGCCAAAAGCTCTGCCTGCTTGCGGAGCACCCACTTATCGTCGCCGCGGTAGAAGCCATAGATGGATTCGTTCCACCAGTAGGAGTGGGTATTCTCCCAGATGGGGTTATCCCAGTCCCGCATGGCCTCGGGGTACTTCTCGGAGTACTGCTGGACGTTGACGGGAACGTGGGTGGTAAAGCCGTCGATGTGCCAGGTCCAGTAGAACATGGCCAGGGTCTTGTCGGCCTTGAGGTCGCCCACGTCGGCGTTGGTCAGGGACACGCGGCCCAAGCCGTCGGTGAAGACCCAGGTATCGGGCATGACGGGATGGGTATAGATCAGGCTGTCCTCAGGGATGACGTAGGCAGGGGGGGCCACGTGGTCACCCGTGACGGTATCCTCGGGCTTGGAGCACTGCATGAAGTAATCCTCCTTCTCCTCATTGAAGATGATCTGCATGACGGGATACTGGACGTTATTCTCCACGGGGAAGCCGTCGCGGTAGACGTAGCCCTTGAAGCTCTCCACGGTGCCGTAGACGTACATGGCGGGAGCCTTGGTGAAGTTCTCGGCCAGGAAGAGGTAGTCGCCCGCGGGAATCTCGTCAAAGGTCACACCCTGCATGGCATTGTCCACCAGGGTAATGTGACCCGCGCCCACGGGGGGCTCGGCCACGGTCTTTTCATAGGTTCCCTTCCAAGCGTAGACGTTCATGTCGATCTCAATATCGGTGGCCATGTAGGTGGCCATCTTGAACTGGACGCCCACGAAGGAGGAGGTGACGTTTGCGCGGATACCGAAGGCGGAGTTCATGTTGAACACGGCCTCGCCCGACTGTTTCTTGTAGGGGTACTGAATACTGCGGATATCCCCCGAGGCCTCGCAATTTCCGAAGGGCTCGGCGGGGGCGTCTGTAAAGCGGATCTTCAAATCGGGCTCTCCTCTCTGCTCCACGCCGTTGATGTACAAAAATCCCTTGGAGTCGGTGGGGCTTGAATTGGTCCAGACACCCACGTCGGCACCGCCGTCAGCGATATGGAACAGGTACTCGCCCGCGGGCTGGGGATCAAACTCCACCCAATGGTAGGCACCGTCGGTCAAAGGCTTGTACTCCTTGGAGGCAACGGGAGTGGAGGCGACAGTCTTTTCATAGCTTCCCTGCCACTTGTATAGGTACAGAGTGGCGTAGGAATCCTTCTTGGTCCAGGTGGGCATACTGTAGCCAAAGCCTGTGAACTCACCGTTTACCATGGCGCGGTAGGAGTAGGTCTTGCCCACGCGGATGGGCTCGCGGGTACCCGTACCGTTCTGGATGCTGACCTCCGAGGCGGCGGAGACGGGAATGATGGCGGCGAAGACCGCGAACACCATAACCGCGCACAGAGCAAGAGACAGCAATCGCTTGTAAAGTTGATGTTTCATGGGGAAACTCCTTTCAAGAGTTGGTGTATATATTGTATCATATTCATTTCACTTCGTCAATAAGATTTCGGAATTTTGTGTAAAATACACACACATTCTTTCGCGGTCACCTCCGCCTCACAGTCTCTTACTGTTCCAAGCGAAAGAGCCCCGCATACGCGGAGCCCTTCGCTCATGGGGATACACAGGTATGCCGTCATCACGGTTGTCCGATCTGCACCTGACCGTCGTCGCAATCAATGATCAGAACATTACCGTTCGCCCATGCCTCGTGCTTTTCGATGGCCTCCCATTCGGCCACGGTGCCATCGTAGCGGAAGTGGAGATGAACGCCCTCGGGGAAGATCTGCTCCCCGATGTAGGTAACGCTCCGTGGGAACACAAACTCGTCCTGCCAATTAAAGCCGAGCGCTAACCCATGGAAAGCATGATCCCCGAAACGCACAGGCTGCCAGTCCTCCGCCGTCACCAAGGACGTCTGCTGGCTCAGCCACGGGAAACCGCCGTCGGGCAGCTCGGTCACCTCGGGCAGAACGTACAGGTGTCCGTAGTTCGTGTTCGATATGGCGTTTTCCTCCACGAAGGCCACGCCCGTGCCCCACGTGATCTCTTGAATATCGCAGAACTCGAAGGCATACGCCCCGACCGTCAGCCCGTCGCCCGTCAGAGGCACCGAGGTGATGCTCTGGCACATGGTGAAGGCACGCTCCCCAATGCGTTGCAGGGTCTTTTCGGTAGGCCAGCGGATCTCGGACAGCTCGCGGCAATTCGCAAAGGCATAGTCTCCGATCTCGCGAAGCCCCGCGGGGAGGGTCAGGGAGGTGGCGCAGGTAAAGCCGAAGGCTTCCTCTCCGATGACCTCGATCCCATCCTCCAGCAGGATGCGCTCGACCCAGACGCCGTTGTCCGCCACATCCTCTACGTCATAGGGCTTCTCCAAGCGCGTCAGAGTATAGCCGTGGGCCGACACCAGATCGTGGATCTTCTTTTCCACATCGTAAGCCACAAATTCGGGAGCCGCCTCGGCGATCCAGCCCGATAGGTTGGCCCCCTCCACCTCCATAACGGTGGCGACGTCCAGCATAATGAAGTCGGTCACCGCCGCCCACGGATAGGCATCCAGCAGATCCTTCTTCAGATTTTCGGTAGAGCAGATCTCGACGCTTCTTAAAACGAAATAGGACGAAAAACGTCTTGCCGTCAGGGAATCCGCCCCAAAGTGGGTGCGGACGCGGTAGAGCAGAGGCTCGAAGTCCTCGGGAAGCAGGATGTAGGGGACGTTCGCGTACCCAAAGCCCCCGGGATTCTCCACCGAAACCACCCGCTCCCCGTCGGGGGATGTGGCAGGGATAATCAGGTCAAATTTCTCGTGATACTTGGGATTCACCTTGATATCGCTGACTCTGCAGGTACCGTCGCCGTTGGAGGCGAAGACCAGCTCATAGGGATCACCGATCTCCTCTGCCTCGGGCTCGGTTTCCTCCTCCCCTCCGCTGACGGGGGGCGTCTCGGCGGGGTCGGAGGTGTCGGTGACAGGGGGCTCGGTCACGGGGGGATCCCGGAAGGGATTGAGGGGGGACAGCAGCACCGCCGCCGTCAATACACCCAGCGCCAGCACACCGCACAGAACCGCCGCTACGGCGCGGCCTCCTAAAAAGCCCCACAGGGGCGCGAGAAGCTTCTTCCCTTGGGCAGGCTTTGCCGTCGGGAACAGGGCGGGAAGGTAGGCCTCGTCCAGGAAATCCTCGCGGATGTCCGCTATCTTCAAGAAGGCATCATAACCGCTCATACGCTTGCTCATACCGAATACCCCCTTTCGGACAGATAGGCGCGGAGCCGCTCCCGGGTGCGGGCCAGCTGCTTGGTAACGGCGTTGGGGGTCATGCCGTAGGCCTCGGCCAGACGGTTTACGGGGTGGGCGTACCAGTACCGCCCCACGAAGAGCTTCCGCTCGCGGGCATCCAGCCCCTCCAGAAAGCCGTTGAGCCACTCGGAGAGGACGCTCCCCTCGGTCTCGGCGGGGACGGACAGGCAGTCCTCCAGCTCGGAGAGGGTTACGGTCAGGTCGCTGTCCCGCTTTTGGCTGTGCATGGTGCGCCAGCGGGTGATGGAGAGATTGCGGATAATCTTGCCCAGGAAGTTCCGCAAACTGGGAGGATTCTGGGGGGGAATGGCTCGCCACGTGTGAAGGTAGGTATCGTTGACGCATTCCTCCGCATCGGGGTAGCTGTGCAGGATGTTCATGGACACCGTCGTGCAGTAGCTTCCGTACTTGCGGTCGGTCTCGGAGATCGCGCGCTCGTCACGGGCGTTGTACAGCTCGATAATGGAAGCATCCGCGAGGGGGGATTGGGATTTTTCGCTCATGATTTCAGACTCCTTTCGGGTTTTGGGAATGATTCCCTCACCCATAGATACGCAAAAGAGGAGGTCAATCAGCCGTCAAACAGAAAAAATGTCGCTTTTTCGCGGCATTTTTCTGCAAAAAGAATGTGAAAACATCCCCGAGGATCACTCGCCGTCCTCGGAATCGTCGCCGTCAGGCTCGTCCTCCTCCTCAT
>JAFQOC010000505.1 GCA_017420845.1 Clostridia bacterium | reverse complement strand
TCTACAACATACCGGCATATACAATACAAAAAGGTTGATACTATTAGATTCTCTGGGTTTTCATATACCCGGAAAGCTGTAGGGAAGTTGGTTATACACCCGATACGCTGATCTACAAATGCTCGCCGAGCTTACTCGGTCTCATCACACCGCTTCGCGGTCCCCCGCATCCGCTTGCGGATGGCACCGCATGGGGAAGGCAAAGAAACGCACCGATAAACTGCAATTTGAATATATCGCGCAATCAAGCAAGAATCAGATGCACGCTCTTCCGCGGAGCCAGCTCGACCGTCAAGGTCTCCCCGCTGTGCGGCACACGCACCCCCGCCTCACAGTCCCAGACCTCGGCCACTCGCTCCCGCACCGTGGCGGTCAGGGGCGCTTCTCCCTCGTTGGACAAAAAGACGATATCCACCCCGTACTTCCGCACGTGGGTCATCCGCAGATGTGTGAGGGCGTCGATATCCAAAACAGTACGGCTTGCCTGACAGACCGCCGCGAGGTAGTCCGACTCTTCTGCATAGTCGCGGAAGTCGATCACAGCGCCGCCCGCCTTCTGGAATCTTTCCAAAAAGGTGACCGTTTGAGCATCGAAGTCGCGGTCCACGATCATCGCACGGTAGGCCTGCTCGGCGATCTGGGCCACCCCGTCCTGCAGGGTGACATCATCCAGAAGGGAACGCTCCAGATAGTTGAACTCTACCTGATGCTCGTAAAGCGACTTCACCGCCCCGTCGGGCAGCTCCCGCTCGGTACACAGTACGGCGATATCCGTTACGTTGATGCAGTCGGTGTTGAGAGAGCAGCACCGCTTGATGTAGTTCGAAATTTCCTTGTACTCACCCCAGAACACGCTGTGAATTCCCACCTCGGGGGGCCGCTCGTCGCGGCGGGCGTCGCGGAGGGAGTAGTAGAAGGCGTGGGGGATGATGAGGTTGCACCCGCGGGCGAAGAGCCAGTCCAGATACCACTTCATGTCATCCCGCTCAAAGGCGTAGGGGTCGTCCTTGTGACCGCACACCCCGAAGCACTCGTTGCCGTTGCGGCGCTTGCCGCGGTGACGGGCACTGTCCGAGGCGCATTTGCCCATGGTGCTGTGGACTCCCTGCACATTGGTGGGATCCCCGGGGTAGAGGTACCGCCACACGATATCCTGACAAGGGATACCGAACCGGGACAAGAGATGGATATCCGCGCTGCTTTCGGGATGCCCTGCAAGCAGGATGCCGTGGCGGTCGCACCAATCGGCGATCTGACCGTAGAACACGCGGTTCATGCGCTCAAAGACCAGTCGGAGGTAGCCCTCCTTGATTCGCTTTGCCTCCTCGTCCTTTTGCTCGAACAGGGCGGGCAGATGGGATTCATTGTAGCCGAGGGACTTGAAATCCGCGAGAAAATCTCCCGTCCAGGGGATCAGCCCGGGGAAGGAGCCTCGTCCCAGAAGGCAGGGCTCGTCGGTAAAGATGGCGATGACGGTGTCCCCGAAATACTCCGAGAGCGTGTCGTAATACTTTTGATGGGTCAGACGAATGAAGGTGGCCACCGCATCGGGATTCAAGAGATCCGCCGCGGGAGGCGCACCGGGCTGACCGTCGTCCTGTCCATAGCAGACACCCCGGATGGTGCCGCGGGAGGGGGCCAGGATGAAGTACACCGTCTCGCCCTCGTATTCTGTTTGCGCCACCAACCGTTCCCCCTCGGACAGGGAAGGATCGCGGGCCATCCTCAGCCCCTTGGCGGCGTAGTTGGGATTCTCGGCCACCACCTGCCCCGAGCAGGAACCCGAGGGGTACATGGCTTCGTCGTAGAGGATGACCTTCATGCCCAGCTCGCGGGCCAGTCCCACGGCGTAGCGGACGAAGTACAGCCACCGCTCCCCCATGTAGGGGATGGCGGGATCCAGCCCGAGGCGTGGATGGATGACGAACCCGTCCACCCCCTTTTCCTTGAAGGCCTTCATCTGGCGGGAAATCTCCTCCTCGGTCAGGGTATCGTTCCAGAACCAGAAGGGCATGGGAGAGAACTCGGCAGAGGGATGGTCGAATTCATAAATCAGCCTGCGGAGTCCGTCTGTTACGGAATCGGTCGCGTGCGTTGCCATCATGTGTTTTCCATGGCCTCCAAAGCCTCCTTGACAAAGAAGCTACCGCCGATGGCCGCTACCTTGTCAAAGGCCAAAAATTCGTCGATGTTGGAGCGGTCCACCCCACCCGTGGGAATGAACTTCACCTGGGGGAAGGGAGCGGACAGCGCCTTCAGCGCCTTCAGACCGCCGTAGACGTTGGCGGGGAAGAACTTCACGGTGGTGATGCCCAGCTCCAGGGCCGCCATGATCTCGGTGGGGGTCACACAACCGGGATAGTAGGGGATATTTCGCTCGTTACAGATCTTCGCCACAGCAGGAGACAGACCGGGAGAGACGATGAAGGTAGCCCCCGCGGCCAGCGCGGCCTCACATTGAGCGGCGTTGATGACGGTACCCGCGCCGATCTCCATGTCGGGGTAGTGCTGTGCGGCGTAGGCAATGGCCTCGGCGGCGCAGGCGGTGCGGAAGGTGATCTCGGCGCAATGGATGCCGATGTTTTTCAGAGCGGTCAGGATCTTGTCGGTCTCGGCCAGCTCTTTGATAACAACAACGGGAATGAATTTTTCCATGGTATGACCTCCTTACACGCCCGAGTAGGCCGCGAATCCGCCGTCAATGGGCAGAACCACACCCGTAATGGCCGAGGCCGCCCGATCGTCACACAGGAACAGAGTCGCACCCAAAAGCTCGGTGGCGTCCAGGTAGCGGTGGGTAGGGGTGCCGTTCAGAATCTTATTGGAGCGGGCGGTGGGGGTGCCGTCCTCGTTGAAGAGGAGCTTGTAGTTCTGGGCGGAGACCAGGAAGCCGGGGGCGATGGCATTACAGCGGATGCCCGTGCCCGCGAAGTGGGTGGCCAGCCATTGGGTGAAGTTGGAGATACCGGCCTTGGCGGCGGAGTAGGCGGGGATCTTGGTCAGAGGGGTGTAGGCGTTCATGGAGGAGATGTTCAGGATACAGCCCGCCCCCTTCTCCACCATGTCACGGGCGAAGGCCTGTGTGGGCAGAAGGGTACCCTGGAAGTTGAGCTTGAAGACGAAGTCCACGCCGTCGGGCGAAAGGTCGAAGAAGGACTTACCGCCCTCCTTTGCCTCGTGCTGGTACTCGTTGTCGGTGGTGGCGCGGGGGTTGTTGCCGCCCGCGCCGTTGACCAGAATGTCGCAGGGGCCCAGATCGGCTGCCACCTGCTCGTGAACAGCCGCCAGCATCTCGGGATCCAGGACGTTTGCCTTGTAGCCCTTGCAAATAAAGCCCTCGGCGCAAAGCTCCTCGGCCAGAGCCTTGACGGCCTCCTCGTTGAGGTCCAGAGCGGCCACCTTGGCACCCGACTGGGCGAATGCGCGGGCCATGGCGGAGCAGATGAGACCGCCCGCGCCGGTGATGACGACGACCTTACCGGTGTAGTCGATATTCAGGGGAAGATTCAGCATGATTTTTTACCTCAATTTCATGGTGTTGTTGTGCGGGCGCACACGCAGGTGCGCCCCTACCCTCGAATGAGGGAGAATGCGCGTATCGTAATTATGTATGAATCTCGGTAGGGGCGCACCTATGTGTGCGCCCGCAAATGGCGATATTATTTCTCTTTCAACCTATCCAGCATATCCCACACGCCCAGCATATACATAATGCCCATGGCGCGGTCGTAAAGCCCGTAACCGGGTCTCACCGTTCCGGGGCCCTCGCTCCACAAGTGACGGCCGTGGTCGGGGCGGATGTAGCCCTCAAAGCCGCAGTCGTGGTAGGCCTTGAGGATGTCCAGAATCCCCGTGTCGCCGTCGCAATCGCGGTGGCTGGCCTCGGAGAAGTCGCCGTTCTCAAAGTGCCTCACGTTGCGGATATGGGCAAAGGCGATGCGGTCGCAGTGCTTGCGGACGATGGCCGCCACGTTGTTGTCGGGATTGGCACCCAGACTGCCCGAGCAGAGAGTCAGACAGTTGCAGGGGTGATCCACCATCTTCAGGAATCGGTCAATGGAGGCCTCGTCGATCAGCAGGCGGGGCAGGCCGAAGATATCCCACGGCGGGTCGTCCATGTGGATGGCCATCTTGATGCCGCACTCCTCGCAGGTGGGCATGATGG
>JAFQOC010000504.1 GCA_017420845.1 Clostridia bacterium | reverse complement strand
CCCGTGATGGAAATCTTCATGACCGCCGTCTCCCTCGCTGTTTCCGCGATTCCCGAAGGCCTGCCCGCCATCGTTACGGTAGTACTTTCCATCGGTGTTCAGCGCATGGTCAAGAAGAACGCCATCATCCGCCGCCTGCCCGCGGTGGAAACCCTCGGCAGCGCATCCATCATCTGCTCCGACAAGACCGGCACGCTGACTCAGAACCGCATGACCCTGGTCAAGGCCTACGTGGACGGCAAGGGGATCACCGAGGCTATTTCCTCCGAAAATAGCGAGGATATCCGCGCGTTGCTTCTCCGCGGTGCTCTCTGCTGTGACGGCTCTGTGGTCTGGGGCCCCGACGGCACCGAGCAGCACATCGGCGACCCCACCGAGACCTCCATCGTTCTGGCCGCCCACAAGAACGGCATGCCCAAGGACGAGATCAACAAGCAGTATCCCCGCGTGGCGGGCATCCCCTTCGACTCCGACCGTAAGCTCATGACCACCGTCAACGTCATGGACGGGAAGAACGTGGTCATCGTCAAGGGTGCCTTCGATATGCTGGCCGCCCGCTGTGTGAAGGGTGACCTCGACACCGCCAAGCGTATCACCGAGGAGATGAGCGAGAACGCTCTCCGCGTCCTGGCCATCGCTTGCAAGATCGTGGACCGCGTTCCCGAAAACCCCACCTCCGAGGAGCTGGAGAACGGCCTGACCTTCCTGGGTCTGGTGGGTATGATCGACCCGCCCCGTCCCGAGTGTAAGGTGGCCGTGGCTACCTGCCGCCGCGCAGGCATCAAGCCCGTCATGATCACGGGCGACCACGTGGTCACCGCCTCCGCCATCGCCCGCGAGCTGGGTATTCTCACGGAGGGTGACATGGCCATCACCGGCGCTCAGCTGGATGCCATGACCGAAGAGGAGCTGGATGCGAGCGTGGAGAAGATATCTGTCTATGCCCGCGTGTCCCCCGAGAACAAGATCCGCATCGTCAAGGCCTGGCAGCGCAAGGGCCAGGTGGTTTCCATGACGGGTGACGGTGTCAACGACGCCCCCGCCCTTAAGGCTGCCGACATCGGATGCGCTATGGGCATCACGGGTACCGACGTGGCCAAGGGTGCCGCTGACATGACCCTGACCGACGATAACTTCGCCACCATCGTAGACGCCGTCCGCGAGGGCCGCGGCATCTACGCCAACATCAAGAAGGTGGTAGGATTTTTGCTGGGCACCAACATCGGCGAGGTCATCACCGTCTTCGTAGCCATGCTTTTGTGGCATGAGACCCCCCTGCTTTCTATGCAGCTCCTCTGGATTAACCTGGTCACCGACTCCCTTCCCGCCATTGCCCTGGGTATGGAGCCCGTGGAGGCCGACGTCATGGACCGCAAGCCCAAGCCCAAGAACGAGGGTCTGTTCGCCGGCGGTCTGGGTGTCCGCGTGGTGCTCATGGGTGCCATGTTCGCCGCCCTGTCTCTGGTGGCCTTCTATCTGGGTAAGACCATCGGCGGCTCCGTCGCCCACGGTCAGACCATGGCCTTCATGGTGCTGGCTCTGTCCCAGGTCCTCCACGCCTTCCATATGCGTTCGGATAAGTCTCTCTTCAAGATCGGCGCCTTTGGCAACCGCACCCTCAACTGGGCGGCTCTGGCCTCCCTGCTGCTGGTGGTGTTCATCCTGTTCACCCCCGGTGTCATGACTGCCTTTGGCTTGGTTTACCTGACCGGTAAGCTCTACCTCATGGCCGCGGGTCTGATTCTGGCTCCCTCGGTCATCATGGAGCTGTGCAAGCTCACGGGCTTGATTAAGGAAAGATAACTCTGTCATGAAAAACGGCTATTCCCGTTTCGGGAATAGCCGTTTTTTTGAGATGGGGGGAATTCAAATTTGG
>JAFQOC010000503.1 GCA_017420845.1 Clostridia bacterium | reverse complement strand
TTTCAGAGCAACGGCAGCGGCAGCGGCGGCCAGAACGGCAACAGCGCTGAAGCCGATGACGGAGCCGCAACCGGACTTTTCTTCAGTCGAGTCGGTGGGAGCTGCGGTGGTATCCGCAGTAGTGGGAGCCTCGGTAGCCTCATCGGTGGGAGCCTCGGTCTTCTCCTCGGTGGGAGCCTCGGTAGCCTCCTCACCGCCGGTGGCGTTCAGAGCATCCTCCAGAGTGTCGAAGAACTGGAAGCCCAGCAAAACGAACTCGGCACCCAGATTCTCCTCCTCACCAACGCTGTATGCCCAGTTGATGGACATGGAGTTGATGACGCCGCTGTAGAAATCCTTCTCGTCAGAGAAGTCGAAGATCCAGTATTCCTCGGAGCCATCGCACTTGATAGCGTTGGCAACCTCCTTACCGTAAATCTCGGTGTTACGGTCAACGATCACGGTCATGTTGGGCTCAGAATCGGCGCAAACAGCGGGAGCCTTAACCTTCAGGGCCACGACCTTGTACTTGTGGACCTTGTTGGGCAGATCCTTCTGACCGGTGAAGTTCACATAGTGCTTCTTCATGAGCTGCAGGTAGTTGATCTGGGCATAAGCGTCGATATCGCCGTCCACCTCCCAGTTACCGGTGAAGGAAACCGAGCCGTCGCGGTTGACGTTGACCGAGCAGCCGGTACCCTTCAGGTAGGATTTGTGATCCTCGGCGAAGGCAGTCATGTTGGCGGCATCCTCAATCTCGGGCTTGACAGCGCCGGAGGCGTCGGTGTAAACAGCCTCGATGGTGATGTCGGCGTTACTCAGAGTGTACTCGGCCCAGTCGCCCCAGAAGCCTTCCTTGGCGGGAACCTCGGGAACGTCGTACAGAACGGTATCACCCTCCAGGAAGGTGACCTTGCCCACCTCGTTGCCATCGGCCACAAAGGTAGCGGTGTAGGAAGCGGGATTCGCGGTCAGCTCGTCACCGGTGGTGATGGAGACACAGAAAGGAGCGCACTCGGAGCCGTTTGAGAAGTAGGTAACACCGTCCACGCCCTCGCCGTTGGTGCCCCAAGGAGTCATCTGGGACTCACCCTCGATGTAGGTAGCAATCCACAGCAGCTCGCCGGTCAGGTTACGGTTGGTGGGAAGGATGACGTCCAGAGGAGCGTTGTCCACCTGGTTGCGCTTGGAGGCCACAGCCAGAACAGGACCGCTGACGGAGGTCTTGTAGTCGGTGTTCCACTGGTAGACTCTGAACTCGATGTAGTTGGTGTTGGTGTTTTAGGTTGCCAGAGCATGGAAGTTGATCTGGGTCAGTCTCTTGCCGGCGGGAACAGTGACCTTGGCACCGAAGGACTTACCGGGGCCAAATCCGCCCAGAGCGGCACCCTGATCACCGGTGTAGAGCTGGGTCTTCTCCTCATTGGTGGGAGCGAACTTGTCTGCGGACTCGTCTGCGGAGGCGACCATGACTGCGGACAGGCAGGACAGAACCATCAGAAGAGCCAGAAGCAGAGTCAGAATTTTCTTTGCGTTCATTACATTTCTCCTTGTATGGATTTTTTTGCATACCTGCGTATGCGGTGTCTATATTGTATAACAATTTGCGTCAAATGTCAAGAGCCTATTTTTGAATTACTTGTAAAACATACCGAGAAAAGACGCAATTTTACGGAAAAAATTCTTTTCGGAGGACAGTCGGGGTCATTTTTCGGGAATTTTGACCTGTCCCTGTCTGAAAAATCCCCGTTGACCACTTGCAAAAAGGGGTAAACTGTGCTATACTGAAACAAGAGATACATTTTTCCCACGGAGAAGAAAGCCTGCCTATGAATATCGTTCATTATCACGAGGATTATCCTCTGCTTCCGGGTCTGCGTGTCCGTGCGGTCATTGACCCTGCGGCGATCACCCACAACTATCGTGCCCTGATGGCTCCCGTCAAGGCTCTGTCTCCGAGGACACGTGCCATCGCGGTGGTAAAATCCGACGCCTATGGCCACGGTATCCGCCCCGTGGTGGGAGCTCTCCTGGAGGAGGGATGCCGTAATTTCGCGGTGGCCTGTGTCGAGGAGGCGGTGGCTCTGCGTCGGCTTCTTCGGGAGCTCCTGGGAAACGGATCGGACCTCGGGACGGATATTCTGGTTCTGGGCTTTACCGATCCCCGCAACGTCACGACGCTGGCAAGCCATCACATTACCGCTACCCTGCTTTCGGAGTCCTATGCCCGATCCTTGCTGGCCTGCGCAAGAGAGGCAGGGGTCACGGTTCCCGTTCATATCGCTCTGGATACCGGTATGAATCGCATTGGTTATCCCGCCCATACTCCCGAGGAGATCCGGGAAACGGTAAAATCTCTGACGGTCCTTTGGAAAAGCTGCGAAAGCTGTGAAGGGAATGGCGGACTTTTCGTGTCCGGTATGTTCACCCATTTTGCTCGGGCCGACGAGGATTACGACACCGAAATGCAGGATCCGAGCAGTCTGACCATGACCCAGTACGCCCGATACAGAGAGGTGCTGGAGGGGCTATCCGAGGGCGGGATACGTCCCGGCCTCTGCCATATCTGCAACAGCGCCGCCTCGGCCCGATTCCCTCATGCCCTGCCGGATGGATGCTTGGACGGCGTGCGGCTGGGCATCGGTCTTTACGGCTACGGCGTGAATCCTTTCCACAGCGACGCGGGGACGACGCATCTCCTTCCCGCCATGAAGCTGGAGACCGCCGTCACCCACATCCATACTCTGCTTCCCGGGGAGACCGTGGGATACGGAGGCACCTACAGCGCACAGACCAAAAGAACCCTGGCCACCCTGCCCGTGGGATACGCCGACGGCTGGATTCGGGCTTTTTCGGGGGCGTCGGTTACTTTTCATACCCCCGCAGGGGATGTGACTGCCCCCATCGTGGGACGTATTTGCATGGATCAATGCATGGCTGACGTGACGGGTCTTCCCATTACGGTAGGCACCCGCGTGACCCTGTTCGGGGGTCAGAGACGGGAGCTGGAGGCTTTGGCCGAGAGAGTCCACACCATTCCTTACGAGCTGCTCTGTCTCATTACCGCCCGGGTTCCGCGGGTTTATCCATAAAGGAGGTCTTTATGAAACAAAGAAACAGATTTCTCTGCCTGCTTTTTGCCTGTATGCTCATGGGTCTGCTCTTGACGGCCTGCGGCTCGAGGGAGCCTGTGGAAAAAAACGCTGTCACCGAGGTCACCCTCAACGAAAAGGGGGAGATGGTCATAAAAGCCCGTCTTACGGAGGGCTTTTTGGAAAGCTACGACCAAAAAAAGGTTTACCTGTTTGAGTTGCCCTCCCTGTACAGCACCGACGCGGATCTGGATGATCTGGATCCCGTAGCCGAGATCAAGGCCAAGGGGAAAATGACGGTCAAGCTGTCCGCCATGGACGGCGTGCGATCCCGCCTGTTCTCCTCCTTTCTGATCGCTACCTATGATAAAGCCACCAAAACCTATACTGCCCTGACTGCCCCCATGGCTCTGTCCAATCCCCAAATGGCGGCGGATGAACAGACCCCTGTTGCCCCCAAAAAGGATTCCATCAAGGGTCTGATCACCGACCATGCCGCCGACGCCATCCGCCTCGGTATCTCCCACACCGTGGTGGACGTGGCCATGGACAAGCTGATCCTGCCGTGCTGGGAGGAGGGAGCGGTATCCTACGTGTATAACGGCACCACCGCCTATCTGGATGCCGATGCTCTGGATGAGCTGGACAGAACGGTAGGGGTCTACACCGCCGCGGGAGTACGGGTCTACCTCCGGTTCCGTTTGGGTAGCCTCACCGAGACTACCAAGGCTCCCGTGGGCCTCTACCTCAACGCTCTTCCCAAGGCCGATGCTCCCACGGACGCGGCTGTCCATATGTCGTCTCCCTTTGCCGCAGGGATCATGGAGGGATTCTTTGATTTCATGGCGGAGCGATACGCCGCTCCCGCCGACGGCTCTCTGCCGGTGACAGCCTTTGTGATCGGGTATCGGGTCAACAGCCGCGCGGATCACGACGGCGGCGATGCCTCCTTGGCGGATTTCGTGACCAACTACGAAAAGCTGGTCCGCGTGGCCAACGTGGCTCTCAAATCCCATAATCCGGGCGGACGGGTCTACATTTCCCTGTCTGCTCACCGTTCTGTCCGCGATATGGCGGGTGGATGGGACGCGCCCACCTTCCTGTCTGCCTTCCGAGAGGAGTCGGGGCTGCGAGGGGACTTTGACTGGCAGATTGCCTGTGAAATCTACGCGGACAACAATACGGTGTGGGAGGAGGATCCCGTAGCCAATGCCGATTACTATACGGTTCGCAGTCTGAGCACCCTGACCGACATTCTGTCCGGCGACAAGTACCGCGATCCCCTGGGTGAGGAACGCAGGGTGCTGGTCAGCGGCTTTGCGGTCCCTGCCGTGACGCTGGGGGGCAATATGGACGACGGAGAGGCCGCCAACCGACAGGCCGCCTCCTATGCCTACGCGTACATGACCTGTATGCATAATCCCTACGTGGAGGCTCTGATCTACAGCGCGTACACCGACGGCACCGACACGGCGGAGGAAATGGCCCTTTGCGGTCTCCGTACCCTCAAGCGCACGACGGTTTCCGGGGAGGAATATCTCCTTCCCGGAGATGCCCGTCCCATTTACGACGTATTCAAGATCGTGGATACCTCTGAGGCCACCACCCTGTCCACAGGCATGAACGCCATCATCGGCTCGACCTACGCCAAGCTGGAGAGCGCGCTGGCCGGCACCGCCCGCCCCGTGACCCTTCTGAAGGGTACCGCTACCCTGGCCGCCTACGAGGAGACCCATAAAAAGGCCGCTCCCCTCTACACCTTTGACGGCGGTACCCTCCACGGCTTTGAGAACGGCGGAAATCTGACCTACGTGGAGCTGGCCTCGGCCGAGACCCTGGGTACCGTGTCCCTCTACGCCTGCTTTACCCGTCTGTCACCCTCGGATCCCATGGGTCTGACGGCTTTGGTCCCCGCCGCTGACCTTATCGGCGGTAAGGAACTGATCTTTGACCTCTTTGCCGGACAGACGGGAGCCTTTGGGGTCAGCGCCGAGGATCGGCCGACCCTGACCCTGCGGCTGACCCGCCCCACCAAGGGTGCTCCCTCGGAGGGTGACGGAGAGATCCTCTACGAGGCCTCGGTCTCGGGGGTGAAGGGAAGCTCCTGGCAGTCGGTTACCTTTGATATCGCGGAGTTCGTGTCCCATCTGGATGCGGAGGACACCGTAACCATGACCCTGCTCATGGATCACCACGCCGTCGACAGCTCCTACAATCTGGGGCTGGCGGGGGTCTACGTCACAGGCAACACCGCCGCCTCAAAAAACAACACCGGCTGGGTGGTGGGGATTGTCATCGCCCTTGTGCTGGCGGTTGGCGGGGTATTCGCGTATCTGTACCGGCGGCATAAGCGGAGAATGACACCTTAAAAGAAATCATTGGTTTATAAATAAACGAATGATTAAAGTATGGCAGAACAGATTCAGCTATTCTGCTGTTATGCCCAATAAAAAGCTACAGAAAAACCGCCTCGGTGATCGGGGCGGTTTTTTTGTATAGTAAAACCACGCGTTAGACGCGTGGTTCGGTAAGAATTACATAGTTGATAATGACATAAAAACTCCTTTGTTGTATAATAAGAGTGCGGCTGCCAACTGCACAAATAAAAACAACAAAGGAGGTCATTTA
>JAFQOC010000047.1 GCA_017420845.1 Clostridia bacterium | reverse complement strand
CGCCCCCAGAACCCCCCTTGCATGGTCGCAACCCGACGCACCGATAAACTGCAATTTGAACAATAACCGCATTGTCACAACGACATTATATCACATTCCGCGACAGATTGCAACACAAAAAAAGGAATCGGCCACTGTCGTTTACCGACAATGGCCGATTTCTATCCTTGATGGGTACGGTTCGCTTTGAACGACTAATCAAGCGCGGCGCTAATCAGGCGCGGCGTTAATCATGCGCGGGTAACCTTACCGGAACGCAGGCAACGGGAGCAAACGGCAACGGTCTTGTGAGAACCGTCCACGACTGCCTTGACCTTGCGAATGTTGGGCTTCCAAGTGCGATTGGTTTTACGGTTGGAGTGAGACACATTCTGACCGTAAACAACACCCTTTCCGCAGATACTGCATTTTGCCATGACTTGACACCTCCTTACTATGGGTTTCGGGCCTGTCAGGTTATGACACGCCTACAACATAAGACAACAGTCTGTATTATACCATAAAACTTTTGAAATTGCAAGAGCTTTTCTAAAAAAAGTTTGGAAAAATCGCAATAATTTTCGGGGCTCTGACTGTGCAATATCCCGAAAAATTACTTCTTTCCTCTCTTTTCCAGCTCCTTCTGCTCCCGAAGCTCCTTCCGTGTGGGCCGATCCGACTCGGGAAGCTCAGGGATTCCCATTTTTGTGATGTGCACGTCCTTGGCTCCGGCAATATAGGCCACAAGGGAGGTCAGCATAGCCGGCAGGGGTAAGAGGAAGAACACCCACCAGATATCGTTCAGCGGCGTCCCGCCGATCTTGACGACGGTCAACAGTCCCATGTACATTCCCTGGGACAAAAGGGCAATGGCGGAGGGAATATCCTCCAGGATGGGAGCACCACAGAAGAATCCCAACGTAATGAGTACGGCCAACAGGAAATTGATGGAATTGGCGATCAAGGACAAAACCAACCCACGGAAGGGGCGGTACGGAATCTTTCCATACTGAATGCTGAGCCGATCTCCCGAGCCGACCTTCCAGGCGGTGCCGTAGATCAAGGCCAGATAGAAGCAAATGGACGCGATGCTGGTCCAGAGCAAAAGAGTATCACTCTCCGCCTTGACGGCGGTCATAGCCAGAGCAAAGCCAAACATAGAAATGGCGATCTGGTTGAGCAGCAATCGCACACATTCGTAGGAATATCGGTCAAAAAAAGCTTTCATACTGTACATTCACTCTCCATAACGTCGATGCTTCCCTATTATACCGAAAAATTGTTTCGTCTTTGGCACTTAATTGTTACCAAATCGCGATAAGTTGTGACAATTTCGTGAGCAAACCCATGAATTCCGGAAAATTTACATTTTGTCCACTAAATTCAATGAAAATTTAGTATAATTATAGGTGAAAAAATTATAGGTGAAATACTTGAAAGGATTCCTCAGCCTATGCGTCACGAGATCAGCGTCAGCGAGTTTTCTCCCATCATCCGGGAATTCGCCAGCTTTAAGACCGTCATTCAGGGTTGCTCTCAGCGCACCGTAGAGCAGTACCTCATCGACCTGCGCACCTTTTTTCGCTACCTCCTCTGCGAGGGTGACGCGCAGGTGCTCCACGATCCCGACAAATTTCGGGCCATCACCGTGGAGTCGGTGGATCTGGATTATCTGCGGAATATTACCACAGATCAAATCTACGATTTTCTTCTGTTCGCCGACTCGGAGCGGGACAATCAGACCGCCGCCAAGGCACGCAAGCTGGCGGCCATCCGTGCTCTGTTCAAGTTTCTGGTGAATAAACGGGGCTATCTCACCGACAACCCCGCCGCCAATATTGACTCACCCAAAAAGAAAAAGGCCCTACCCAAATTTCTCTCTCTGGAGGAGGCCCGCGCCCTGCTGGCGGCTGTCTGGAACGACACCGACTCTCCCAACAGAGAACGGGACTTTTGCATCATCACCCTGTTTCTCAACTGCGGCATGCGTGTGGGCGAGCTGGTGGGCATCAATCTGCAGGACATTGATCCTGCCCTGCGCTCCCTGCGCGTGCTGGGTAAAGGAAACAAGGAGCGCATCATTTACCTCAACGAGGCATGCCGTGCGGCTCTGCAGGAATACCTGGCCGTTCGAAAAAGCGAAAGATACGCCCAATGCTTTGATCGCGCCCTTTTTGTCACCAACCGTATGGCCCGTATTTCCATCCAAGGGGTACAGGTCACGGTCCAGAAATATCTGAAAATGGCCGGGCTGGAGTCCAAGCACTACTCGGTCCACAAGCTCCGCCACACCGCCGCCACCCTGATGTACCAATCGGGAGCGGTGGATATCCGCGTCCTCAAGGACATTCTCGGCCACGAGCAGCTCAACACCACCCAGATCTACACCCACGTCAGCAACCGCAACATGGAGGAGGCCATGCGCCACAATCCCCTGGCCGGAGATGTGGGACGGGATTACGACGCGGATGACGATAAAGACGAAGGCCAAGATGACGACGATTGATACAGTCAGGATGTAACAATTCGCCAAACCAGCACCAATTCCGCAAGACAAGAAAGGAAGCTTTCGCATGGCGAAAGCTATGGTCATAACCGTGGAATACCGTTCCTATATTGAATTTCTTCACAAAATCGAGAAGTTGAAATGCAACACCCGCCACTCATGGAATTCCGAGGGCAAGAGGGAAAGCGTAGCCGAGCATTGCTGGCGGCTGTCGGTCATGGCCCTGCTCTGTGCCGACGAATACCCTGAGCTAGACATGGTTAAGGTACTGAAAATGTGCCTGATCCACGATTTCGGCGAGGCGGTGACAGGGGATATTCCCTCCTTCTATAAGACCGCCGAGCACGAGGAAACTGAGGCACGGGCCGTACGGGAGCTGGTTGCTTCCCTTCCCCCTGCCATGGCCTCCGAATTTACCGCTCTGTACGATGAGATGGATGCGCTGGCTACTCCCGAGGCTAAGCTTTTCAAGGCTCTGGACAATATGGAGGCAGTGGTGTCCCACAACGAGGCATCTCTGGATACCTGGATCCCCCTGGAGTTCACCGAAAACATGGTCTACGGCGAATCCGCCGCCGCCTTTTCCGATTGGACGAGAGGACTGCGAGCAGAGCTGAGGCGGGAGAGCGAGGAGAAGGTAGCTCGCGCGGTGGAGAACGGGTATATCATCCCCACGGAGGACTGAGCTATGCGAATGGATGAATTGACTCCCTTATCCCGTGCAAAGCTGCAGCAGCGGATTCTGGAGGAGGAAAAATATGCGGTGATCTCATCGGTTGTCCCGATCCTGTTCGTGACCCTGCTGGCCGCGGGCTTCACGGCGGCGATCGTCAAGTTCTGTGCCTTCTCGCCTCTTCTCCTCTGTGGTTTTCTGGTGATTGCTGCTCTTCCCTTCTGGGTCGGTGATGCCATCCTGATCTATCGGGCCCTAAAGGCGCTCAAGCGGTACCGAACGGATCTCGGTCGGGACTTTTTAGCGATTGAAAAAGACACCGTCACAGAGCTGACCGAGGAGTCCGAGCTTCACCGAAGCGGTAATACCGCCTACTACGACAAGGCCTACGTGGTCTACCTCGCGGGACACGGTCGGTGCGTGATCGGCTCGACCCTGTGGAACATCCTCCGTGAGGGGGACGAGGTATACGTCGCGGTCGTTCACCGTGAAAAGCCCGGGGTCTACAGAGTGTATTCCCCTCTGACCCACAGGATCGTGGAGAATTGAATACAGAAAAGGAGCCCGCCAAGGCTCCTTTTTGGGTTGGGCTCAATACTTCAAATTTGGGTTTATCGCTCCGCGCTAAACCCAAGTGAAATGCGCTTGCGCGCGTGAAATATGCGCTGAAGCGCATGTGAAATACTCGCAAGCGAGTGTGAAATTTGCCCTTCGGGCAAGTTGAGGTGCAGAACCTTCG
>JAFQOC010000502.1 GCA_017420845.1 Clostridia bacterium | reverse complement strand
TTTTAGGCGACTATATCACAGACTGCCCGTGTCCCGAAAAGACCATTGCCCTGCTCCGACAAGCACAAGAGCGGTATCAGACCTATTTCGTGCGAGGCAACCGCGAGGATTATATGCTTTCTCACCACGACAATCACAATGACGGTTGGACGTATGGGTCCAGATACGGTTCACTGCTGTACACGTACGAGCGTTTGACAGAAGAGGATCTGGCATGGTTCAGAAGTATGCCCGAGAGTATGCAGGTGCAGATAGACGGAGTCGAGAGTTTTGAAATATGCCATGGCTCTATGAAGACCAACCGTTACTTGCTCCTTCCCGGATCCTCTGAGTGGGAAACGACTCCCGAAAGCATGAAAACGGATCTGTTGCTATGCGCTCATTCCCATCAGTCCTTTATTCACGAGGTTCATGGAAAATGGATCGTGAACGGCGGGTCTGTCGGGGTGAACGTGCAGGATCGAACCGACGCAGATTTCGCCGTGATCGAATATTCCGAAAATCGGTGGATCCCACAGCTGATCCGTGTTCCATACGATACGGACAGCGCGATAAAGGAGTTCTATGAAAGCGGTTTTGTGGACAAGGCAAATGTCTGGGCAAGAGCCGTTATGGGCATCCTGAAAACAGGCAGACATTACGCTATGGAATGCCTTCAAACCGTGAACAGAATGAAGGCTGAAACGAATACCGACCATGATGAGGAATTTCTATGGGAATCCGTCGCCCGATCTTTAGGGATATAGGTATTTCATAACCAAAAAACTATTTTTGAAAGTTTTTGGGATTCTCAAACCCTTTTTTCAAAAAGGGTTTGAGCCGCCGGAGGCACGTTCTCCCGCGTTCCCTGACTTAATACATTACCACGGCCTCACACTGCATTGTGACAAGCCAAGAAAGAGGAACCGATGTTTACGATTCTCGCAACCGACGGACGCGCCCGCAGAGGCGTGCTCCACACCGTTCACGGTGACATCCAGACCCCCGTTTTCATGAACGTGGGTACCTGCGCCGCCATCAAGGGCGGCGTATCCACTATGGAGCTGCTCAATGACGTGGATTGCCAGGTCGAGCTCTCCAACACCTACCACCTCCACATACGCCCCGGCGACAAGCTCATCTACGACATGGGCGGCCTCCACAAGTTCATGAACTGGCCCAAGCCCATCCTCACCGACAGCGGCGGATTCCAGGTCTTCTCCCTGTCCTCCCTCCGCAAGATCACCGAGGAGGGCGTGAGATTCGCCTCCCACGTGGACGGCAAGCGCATCTTCATGGGCCCCGAGGAGTCCATGCAGATCCAGTCCCATCTCGCCTCCACCATCGCCATGGCCTTCGACGAGTGCATCGAGAACCCCGCCCCCTACCAGTACGTCAAGCAGTCCTGCGCCCGCACCGTCCGCTGGCTGGAGCGTTGCCGCGCCGAGATGGACCGCCTCAACAGCCTCCCCGAGACCATCAACCGCAGTCAGATGCTCTTCGGCATCAACCAGGGCGGTACCTACGAGGATCTCCGTATCGAGCATATGCATCAGATCTCCGAGATCCCCTGCGAGGGCTACGCCATCGGCGGCCTGGCTGTCGGTGAGGCCACCGAGGAGATGTACCGCATCATCGACGCCGTGGAGCCTCATATGCCCAAGGATAAGCCCCGCTACCTCATGGGCGTGGGGACACCCTGCAACATCCTGGAGGCCGTCCACATGGGCGTGGACTTCTTCGACTGCGTCATGCCCTCCCGTAACGCCCGCCACGGCAACCTCTTCACCTGGGAGGGTAAGATCAACCTCCTCAACGAGAAGTACATGAAGGACCCCCGCCCCATCGGCCTGACCTGCGACTGCCCCACCTGCCGCAACTACAGCCGCTCCTACATCCGCCACCTCATCAAGGCCAAGGAGTCCCTGGGTATGCGCCTGGCGGTCACCCACAACCTGTACTTCTACAACAACCTCACCCGCAAGATCCGCGAGGCCCTGGAGGGAGGCTACTTTGAGAGCTTCTACCAGAAGTACCGCGTGATCCTGGGCGAGCGTTGTCCCGATTGACGATACCGTACAGAGGGCGCACACAAAGGTGCGCCCCAAACCCCGAAAGGGGGTTTGAGCGTTCTTCCTGAAGATCCCCTCGGTAGGGGCGCACCGGTGTGTGCGCCCTCTGATCCCCTCGTTTTCCGCACAACTTATCATAATCAGAGGAAAAACACTATGTTTCCCATCAAAGCCATCATCTTCGACAAGGACGGCACCCTCCACGACACCGAAAAGGTCTACCTGCAGGCATGGAAGGCCGCCGCCGCTGAGTTCGACGTTCCCGACATCGAGAACACCGTCCGCGACTGCACCGGCACCACCATCCCCTGGATCGCGGAGTACTGGGCAAAAAAGTACCCCGATATCCCCTTTGAGGACTATCTCCCCCGCCGTCAGTATTACTATTTCGGTATTCTGGAGAAAGGCGTCCCCGTTAAGGAAGGGGCTCATGAGGTGCTTTCCTATCTCAAGGCCCATGGCTACAAGGTGGGCATGGCTACCTCCACTCCCTGGGACACCGTCAAGGATCATCTGGAGCGGACGGATATGATGGGATATTTTGACACCATCGTCACGGGCGACATGATCGAGCACGGTAAGCCCGCCCCCGATATCTACCTCCTGGCCGCCGAGCGGTTGGGGGTGGATCCTGCCGAGTGTATTGGCGTGGAGGATTCCATGAGCGGTGTCCGCTCCATCCACGCCGCGGGTATGCGCGCCGTTATGATCCCCGATATGATCCAGCCTACCCCCGAGGTGGAGGCACTGGTCTGGAGGAAGTTAGGTAAACTCATGGATATGGTTCCTTTGCTGGAAATCACTGAACAAGATTGATATGCGGAGGAACCACCATGCAACACCTCATTCACAACACCATCCAATACAATCTTGCTACCCCCAATGACTTTGATCCCGCGAGGAAATACCCCCTCATTATTTACCTCCACGGCGCGGGAGGCCGGGGCCACGATTTGGAGCTCCCCCGCTACCCTTACATGATGGAGGAGTACATCCACAAGAACAATATCCCCGCCATGGTGGCAGGCCCTCTCTGCGAGTTTGACAACTGGTTCATGTGTTTTTCTGAGCTCATCGAGTTTGTTCGCTTCGCTGCTACTATGGACAATGTTGATCCCGACCGCGTCTACCTCATGGGCTCCAGTATGGGGGGCTACGCCACCTGGGCCATGCTCATGTCCACCCCCGAGCTCTTCGCCGCCGCCGTTCCCATCTGCGGAGGCGGTATGGCGTGGAACGCCTACCGCATGAAGGACGTGCCTATCTGGGCCTTCCACGGCGTGGACGACGGTACCGTGGCGGTTACCGAAAGCATCAATATGGCCAACGCCGTTCGCGCTTGCGGCGGCAATATCAAGCTCACGCTTCTCCCCGGGGTCAACCACAACGCCTGGGAGCCTGCCATGTACCAAGAGGGTGCCATCGAGTGGCTGTTGACTCACCGACGCGGTGAAACCGTCTGACCGAGGTCTGACCCGGACTTGAGATTTTCCGCAAATTTACAAATAAGCCATTGATATTTTGCCGCGAATGCGGTATAATATGTGAAAACACTTTCCATTTGGAGGATTTATCAAAATGAACGCACTGTTTTTTCTGACCGACACCGCCGCCGGCGGCGGTATGGGCTCTATGATCACAATGGGTCTTTTGCTGGTGGTTATGATCGCCATGTTCTGGTTTACCAGCCGCTCCAACAAGAAGCAGGAGAAGCAAGCGCAGGATATGCGTGACAGCCTGCAGGTCGGTGACGAGATCACCACCATCGGCGGTATCATCGGTAAGATCGTCAGCATCAAGGAGGAGACTCTGGTGCTGGAGACCAGCCACGACCGCACCCGTATCCGCATCCTCAAGACCGCCGTCTCCCGCGTGGACGTCAAGGCTGAGGACGCCCAGAACTGATTAAGAGATTTGTTCTATCCGTCCTGCCCCGTGCATATCCTCTACCATACTGAAGGATCACGGAGGGACGACCATGAGCACCGTAAAGCATACACACAATCTGCATCCGTCGGTCGGAAAGCATTCCGACCATTCTGCCCCCCCCATATCCCGCGGGCAACGGGCGGCGAAACAGACAGAAAAGCCGTCCGATCATACAGAGGACGGCTTTTTGTCTGTTCTTAAGAGAATTCCTCTGTCCCTGGCAGTAACGGCCTTGACAGGAATGCTCCTCCTCACGGTTCTGTCTCTTGCCGCCCATTTCAGCCCGGATCCTATGCCACTCACTCAACCGCTGTCTGTGTTGGCTTTAGGGTTAGCATCTCTCATGGGAGGATTGACTGCCGGGCGGCTTTCTCCGGGTCGGCCATTGTCGGCCGCATTGTTGACAGGTGGGATAACCGCCCTTATTCTGCTTCTTCTGTCCCTGCTTCCCGGAGAAGATGGGGGTCTTCTGGCGGGGCTTCTCCGTCCTGCCACCATTCCGATCCACCTT
>JAFQOC010000501.1 GCA_017420845.1 Clostridia bacterium | reverse complement strand
GCTGCGCCCCTGCACCCCGCTTAACTGCAACCCAACGCACCGACAAACCCAAATTTGAAGGTTGGCAGAATCGTTATACTGCAATTTGACCCCTCGCCCCCGTTTTTTGAAAAAATCTGATTTTTTTGGAAAGATTCCCTCGCGAATATCGTCTGTATGGGTAGAGACCCATCGTAAGGAAAGGAGAACAGCCATGGATCACAGCTATACCGGCGATACCACCATCATTGATCTGTACCATCAGCGGAACGAGCTGGCCATTCGCCTCACCCATGAGCGGTATGGAGGCCTTTGCCATCGGGTCGCCCTGAATATTCTGGAGAATCAAGCGGATGCCGAGGAGTGTGTCAACGACGCCTACCTCAAGGTCTGGAATTCCATCCCTCCCGAGCGCCCTGCCTCCCTGCAGGCATTCATCACCAAGATCACCCGCAACCTGGCATTGGACCGCTTCCGTACCAAACGGCGGCAGAAGCGGAGCGAGGACTTTACGGTCATGCTCTCCGAGCTGGGGGACTGCATTCCCGCCCCCGAGGAGAGGGGAGCCGACGAGCTGCTGGGACACATCAAGGCCTTCCTTACCGAGGCAGACGAGACCGACCGTAAGCTCTTCGTGGGCCGCTACTTCCACGCTTACGGGGTAGGGAGGATGGCCGAGGCCTACGGACTCACACCCAACGCCGTATCGGTACGGCTCTACAAGACCAGAGAAAAGCTGCGGGATTACCTGCGGGAAAGGGGGTATACGGTATGAAGAAAAACGAGATCAAGGGGCTTTCTGCCTTTGAACTGCTGGATGGGCTGGATGACGGCATGATCCTGTCCGCGACCCTGCCCGAGGCTGCGCCTGTGGCCGCCCCCGCCAAGAGGGAACGGGCCTCGGCCTTTTTTACCCGTATGGGTAAGGGAGGATTGGCGGCGGCCATCGCGACTGTGGCGGTGGCGCTGGCGGTGCTGACGGGGGTATTGCTGGCGGGGCAATCCATGGGAGGCTTATTCCCCTCGTGGGGAGAGCCGAGCCTTGAGACCGAGCCGGGGCCTCCCCAGACCCGTCCCGATATCGACAACGGGATCCTCTACCCACCCATGAACGAAAACCCCGACCAAGCGGAAAAGAGTCAGGTTGCTGTGGTTTCCGACGGCATCACCGTGTATCCTAACGGGTATTGTGTGTACATTTCCGAAGTGAGGCGGAACGAGAACGGCGAGCTGGAGGGCCTGGACGGCGACGGCTTGGGCGCGGTCTATCAGCTTCCCGGCATCTGGGATGAGCTCCCCACTCTGATCACGGCAGGGAACCGCTATGAGCTACGCCTCCCCGAGCATAAGAGCCTGCGGGGAGTTCGCCTGTATACGAAAAACCAGACACGGGACGGGTTCGAGCAGATGGAAATGGTCTTTTCGGTGGATCCCATGGCGGATCTGGCTACCCTGCCCAACGGTGACTATGTCGTGGTGCTGGATATCTACCATGAGACCGTATACTCCGCGGACGAGTATACCAAAGGCCTGGACGAGTACGCCTTCCGCCTGACGGTGGATCGCACCATGAACGACACCGTTCCCGTCCGCGTGATCCACGGTGACCGCGTCTACTTCCTCACGGGCTACACCCTGCAGAAGATCTACTACGACGCCGAGCTGCAAGAAGAGGTCACGCAGCAGTACGACGGCGCGGAAAAAATTCTTGCCGAGCTGGCACCCGACATGGTGACCGCCACCGTACCCATGGGTGAATCCCTGTCCCTCTATCTCGCTCCCTTTTACGAGCTGAACAGGGTGCGGGTCTTTGACAGCAGCTTCCGCCTGTCCTTTGAGATGGGCCACGACAGCCCCTTTGACGATGCTTGCCTGTGGGATGCGGGGGATTACTATGCCGTCATCACCGCCGTCTACCTGGGGACGGGGGAGACCGAAATTACGGAATTTCCCATCCACATCAAGGTGGTGGAGGAGGAAGAAGAATCCACCCCGGCGGGCGACGTGGGGGAGACGCCCCTGCCGCCCCGCGTGTCGGTGGGGTCGAGCTATGGCGGTCTGGATTTTGGAAACACCGGCCATAGCCGTGAATACCATGAGGGCTATATGCTCTGGACGGAGCAGTGGTACGATGGCGGTATGATCAGCGGCGACGGCTTTGGCGCGACGGGACAACTTTCGGAGATTGCCGACGGCCTTCCCACGCTTCGCCACAACGCGGGGGAGGAGCCCTTCCTTCGTGTGTACGAGGATGGGGACACCCTGACCCGCATTTACGTCTACCGCGATGATCTCACCTTCCATTTCGATACGATGGATGCTCACGCCCTGGCGACCCTTCCCGAGGGCAGGTATATCATCGTCCTGCGGATGGAGACCCAAGGAGACTACGTTGAGGAGGCCGATGCCTACGAGCGCACCTGCACCGAGTATGCCTTTTGGCTGGATGTTGTGGAGCCCCTCGAAACCACTCCCCGCGTGACCGTCAGCGGCGGCGGGCAGACCGCTGCTTTCGCCACCGTGGAGGACGGCTTCAAGGCGTGGACAGAGAGACGCCAGACCCCTGTGAGCTCCTTAGCGACTCGCTATGACGGTACCCCCGCCGTCGACGTGATCATTTCCGACAATGACGCCATGCGGGCGCTCCCCAAAATGGAAATGGTCTACGGCGACACTCTGACCGCGACCCTGGACGCCGCCGAGGACGAGCTGATTCTGGTCAAGCTGTACGACGCTAAGGGAGGATTCATCACCTCGGGGGCTGACCTCTCGGTGGTGAACGTCCTGAAAAACGAGGGCGGGGATCAGCACGTCATCGTCATTCGGGAGGTGACTACGGTGGTCAGCCAAACCGAGCTTGTCTGCTACGAGTACGCGTTTGAGCTGTATATCCTTTGCCCGTAAAATAAAAGCAACCCGCCCCTCGGCCGAGGGGCGGGTTGCTTTTATTTTACGGG
>JAFQOC010000500.1 GCA_017420845.1 Clostridia bacterium | reverse complement strand
GAACGTAGACGGTGGTCAGGTTCTCCACGTCCGCGCGGATGCGGAAGATGCGGAAGAAATCGTACACGTAGAAGCACTTCACACCGATGTCGTAGGTGCCGCGGAAGCGGAAGGACACGGTGTTCTTCATGTGGTAGCTGGTCAGGGGCGCCATGGACAGGCGGACCGAACGCTCGGTGCAACGCACGGCGTTGGATTGGGGAATGGAGACCCGGGCCTCAATGAAGGGGAGGGCCAAGGGGGAGCGGTTGTCGATACGGAAGGAGTAGGTATAGGGGGTGTTCTTTTCGGTGGTGACCGAATCCGACAGCATACTCACCGTCAAGGCGTTCTTGGCCAGCAGAACGTAGACCAGCAGAACAAAGGGGAGCAGGAAGATGAACCAGAAGAAAATGTTGGACACCTTACTGAGCAGAGCCTGGGTAAAGACCAGAGACACCCCAAAAAGCACCAGATAGCTGGAGAATCGGGGAGTCACGGTGAAGGTGGGCTCGTCCCGTTCGGGAAGGGCCTTTCCCTTCTTGGCCTTCAGCTTGCGGCTGAGGGCATGGATCCCCCGAAGCAGCGCCCCTACGGGTACTGACAAAAGCTGGGAGATGGAGCGCTCGTCCTCGGTCTCCTCCTTGCGGAAGACCGCCAGGTGGAGCAGGGCGTGGAGAGCCGTCACGGCGGCCGCGCAGATCAGAAGCACCAAGGGCATAGCGGTGGCGGTGGAGACCAGGTAGCCCTCCTCGGCCATATCCACGTATTTGGCCATACCCTCGGTGAGGATGGAGGCCACGGCGGGGGTCAGGCCAAAGGCCAGAGCGGCGCCGCCCAGAGCCACGCCCAGGGGGAGGTAGAGACGGCGGGCGGTAGCCTTGCCCAGCTTCCTGTAGTTGAAGACCAACAGCAAAGCCCCAAAGATCAGCCCGCAGAGGGCGGCCAGCCAGCCCAGACCTTCCAGGAAGAACAGGGTCTTGAGGACGGCTCCGTCCTCCTTGAGCTCACGGAGCTCCAGAAGGGTGGTTATACCGTCGGGATGCCCTCCGATGAAGTAGCCCATCAGGTCATAGCCCGAGGCGGTATACTCCAGAAGGGGAACCTGATCCAGAGAAATCGTGAGCGCCATCCCGGGGAAGGCGGCGGCCACCAGCGTAAAGACCAGAAGAAGCAGGACGAGCCCCGATACCAGAGGACGGGCGTTCTTCTTCATCCAATCCCACAAAGGAAGGCTGAAGCGCTTCTTTTTCTTCACGAAGGAATGACCGCAGGACGTGCAGGTCTTGGCCCCCACGGGCATGACGGTGCGGCAATCGGGACAGCGGATGCCCAGGGTGACGCCGCAGTTCATGCAGTAGGTACGGTCCTCGGGTACGTATTTACCGCACTGAGGACATTGTTTCATTTGTGCCATGGGAAACTCCTACGGATCAGGCGCGCTTGCCCTTGTAGGGGACCTCGGTGGTGCGCAGGATCTCGGTGAGGACGTCCTGGGTGGTCTGGTGAGCCAGCTTGGCCTCCTGACGGAGCATGAGGCGGTGGGCGATGGCCGAGCGGAACAGACCCGCGATGTCGTCGGGGAGGACGTAGTCACGGCCGCGGAGGAAGGCGTAGGCCTGGGCCAGGTGCACCAGAGCCACCGAGGCACGGGGAGAGGCGCCCAGAGCCAGGGCGGGGTGCTTACGGGTGGCGGTAATGAGGGTAACGATGTAGGCGTAGAGCTCGTCGTCGATCTTGACGGCGGTGACCATGTCACGGATGGCTCGGAGCTCGTCGCGGGTCAGGACAGACTGAACGTTCTTAATGGGGTTCTCACCCTTGCGGGCCTTGATGATGTTCAGCTCCTCGGCGGGGGAGGGGTAGCCCATGCTGATCTTCAG
>JAFQOC010000499.1 GCA_017420845.1 Clostridia bacterium | reverse complement strand
GTGCTGGTGGACGGCATCCCTGCAAGGAAAGCGGATATGCAGGTGGATCCCGACACCGTACAGGTGACCTTCAAGGGTCAGCCTGTGGTCTACCGTCAGTTCACCTATATCCTTCTGCACAAGCCCGACGGTGTAGTCAGTGCCACCGAGGACGGCCGGGAGCAGACGGTGCTGGATCTCCTCCCCGAGGAGCTGCGCCGCATCCGCCCCGCCCTCTTTCCCTGCGGCCGCTTGGACAAGCACACCACGGGCCTCATGCTCCTGACCAACAACGGAGACCTGTCCCACCGCCTCCTCTCCCCCGCCCGCCACGTGGACAAGACCTACGCCTTTGCGGTGAAGTTCCCCCTCTCCGAGGAGGACGTGACCGCTCTGGAGAACGGTGTGGACATCGGGGGCTATACCACCGCCCCCTGTAAGGTGGAGCTGGACGAAAAAGACCCCGAACAGCGGGGAAGCAGCGGCCGCATCACCCTCCACGAGGGGAAGTACCATCAGATCAAGCTCATGATGGAGGCCAGACACAACCAGATCACAAGACTCCAGCGCATCACCTTCGGCCCGCTGGTCCTCGATCCTTCGCTTTCCGCGGGGGAGTGGAGGATGTTGACCGAGGGGGAGATCGGGGCGCTGGAGGAGAGCGGAAAATAACCCACAGAACCATCCCAAACAAGGAGAACCATACCCCCATGACCATCATCGAAACCCTCGCCCAAGAACTTAACCTCACCGTAGACCAGGTCGAAAAGACCGTCGCCCTCATGGACGAGGGCAATACCATCCCCTTCATCGCCCGTTACCGCAAGGAGGTCACGGGATCCCTGGACGATACCGTCCTCCGTACCCTGGAGGAGCGTCTGACCGCTCTCCGTAACCTGGAGAAGCGCAAGGAGGAGGTCAAAAGCCTCATCGACGCCCAGGGCAAGCTGACCCCCGAGATCGTGGCCGCCATCGACCGCGCCGCCACCGTCACCGAGGTGGACGATATCTACCGCCCCTTCCGTCCCAAGCGTAAGACCCGCGCGTCGGTCGCCCGCGAGCGGGGCCTGGAGCCTCTGGCCGAGCTCCTGCTCGCCCAGGAGAAGACCTACGATCCCGCCATCGAGGTGCAGGCCGAAGCCTATATCGACCCCGAAAAGGAGGTCAACACCGTGGAGGAGGCCCTCCAGGGTGCCATGGACATCATCGCGGAGGACGTCTCCGACAACGCCGAGTACCGCAAGAAGCTCCGCGCCCTGACCTTCGACCACGGCTCCATCGTCACCAAGGCCGCGAAGGAGGAGGACTCGGTCTACTCCATGTACTACGATTTCGCCGAGGCCGTGAGGAAGCTCCCCGGCCACCGCATCCTGGCCATCAATCGCGGTGAGAAGGAGGAGTTTTTGAAGGTCAGCCTCACTGTCCCCGAGGAGGTGGTGCTGGGCTTCCTCTACAACTGCGTTCTGACCTCTACCGACTCCCCCGCCACCCACTACGTTCGTGACGCGGTCACCGACAGCTACAGCCGCCTCATCGCTCCCTCCATCGAGAGGGAAATCCGCAGCGACCTCTTCGACAACGCTTGCGAGGGAGCCATCAAGGTCTTCTCGGATAACCTCTCCCACCTCCTCATGCAGCCCCCTCTCAAGGGCAAGGTGGTGCTGGGCTTCGACCCCGGCTACGCCCACGGCTGTAAGCTGGCGGTGGTGGACGCCACGGGTAAGGTGCTGGACACCGCCGTCATCTACCCCACCATCAAATCCCGCGTGGATCAGGCCGCCATGGTGGTCAAGAAGCTCATCCGCACCTACGGCGTGGACGTGGTGGCCATCGGCAACGGCACCGCCTCCCGCGAGAGCGAGCAGTTTGTCGCCGACGTCCTCCGCCAGCTGGACTGCGGAGCCAAGTACATCATCGTCAGCGAGGCGGGGGCCTCCATCTACTCCGCCTCCAAGCTGGCCGCCGAGGAGTTCCCCGAGTTCGACGTCATGCAGAGATCGGCCGTCTCCATCGCCCGCCGTCTCCAGGATCCCCTGGCCGAGCTGGTCAAGATCGACCCCAAGGGCATCGGCGTGGGCCAGTACCAGCACGACATGAAGCAGGCTCGTCTGGACGAGGCCCTGGGCGGTGTGGTGGAGGACTGTGTCAACGCCGTGGGCGTGGACGTCAACACCGCCTCCCACTCCCTCCTTTCCTACATCGCGGGCATCAACGCCACCGCCGCCAAGAACATCGTCAAGTACCGCGAGGAGAACGGCGAGTTCAAGACCCGCGCCCAGATCACCAAGGTCCCCCGCATTGGTGCCAAGGCCTACGAGCAGTGCGCCGGCTTCCTCCGCATCCCCGGGGGGAAGGAAATCCTGGACAATACGGGAGTTCACCCCGAGTCCTACGATGCCGCACGCGCCCTTTTGACCATGTTCGACTACACCGAGGACGACATTGCGGCGGGTAACCTCCACTTCCTCAAGTCCAAGGTCATCAAGAAGGGAATCAAGCAGACCGCCGACGATCTGGGTATCGGTGAGCCTACCCTCATGGATATTATTTCCGAGCTGGAAAAACCCGGCCGCGATATCCGTGACGGATTTGACGCTCCTGTACTGCGTGAGGATGTCATGTCTCTCTCCGACCTCAAGCCCGATATGATCCTCACAGGTACCGTCCGCAATGTCACCGACTTCGGTGCCTTCGTGGATATCGGCGTCCATCAGGACGGTTTGGTCCATATCTCCCAGCTGTCCGACAAGTTCATCAAGCACCCCTCCCAGGCCGTGTCCCTGGGCGACGTGGTGAAGGTCAAGGTGCTGAGTGTGGACGTGCAGAAGAAGAGAATCTCTTTGACGATGAAGTTTAAAGAGTGATGAAAATTGCAGTTTATCGGTGCGTTGGGTTGCGACCATGCAAGGGGGTTCTGGGGGCGAAGCCCCCAGAACCTACACAGGTGGCCGGC
>JAFQOC010000498.1 GCA_017420845.1 Clostridia bacterium | reverse complement strand
GGGCTTCCGAGCCTACCTCCTGGATCGCTACGAGAGCGTGGAAAAGATCAACGCCGCCTTCGGCACAAGCTTTACCGACCGCGCCTCCATCGACGCCCCCCGCGACAGCGGCCGTGGCGATTGGGACGCCTACAAGGGGGATTACTTCACCGAGTGGTCCATGTACAACCGCTTCATTGTCTCTAAGCGCATCATGGAGGCCTACCGTGAGGCACTTCTGGCAGGTTATCCTCCCGAGTCCATCTCGGCTCATCAGATCCCCGAGGGCGAGGCCGTGGGCGGCTTCCTGGGCGAGGCCCACACCCGCCTGACCCCCATCGACGTGGTGCTGACCTGCGGTACGGCCTACGGCGGCACCCGCTACGGCAACCTGAGCCGCAAGACCAATTTCCTGGTCAACGCCCATAATATGGGACACAGTAATATCACGCTGGGCGAGTACGGCTCCCTCTACGAGGACGGCAAGCAGGCTTACAACCAGCTCAAGAACCTGTGGGAGAACGGCCTGCGTATGGTTCACCACATCACCTTCAACGATAACCAGGCCAAGGCCGAGGAAGAGGCCATCAAGATGCTCATGGCCGACAACGAGCCCCGTCCCGGCTATACCGGAGGTACTACGGGGGCGATCGGAGTAAACCAAAACGGTAAGCAGTATACGATTGTCCAGATCGGCGCGGGTGCCGACAGCGAAAGCACGGGTCTGCTCAAGTCCATCGACGCGGGTGGCAAATGGGAAGGCACCGTCTACCTGGTCCCCTTCCACACCAAGCAGCAGTCCACTGTCATCGAGGCTCTGAACGCTCCTATGGAAGGTACCGCGAATACCTTCACCACAGGTCAGCTGGATGCCATCAAGAACGCCGACCAGGTGGAGATCACCTTCGCCGCAAAGAAGAGCGGTGACGCCCGCGCCTGGGTGGTCATCGAGACCTACCACAAGGGATGCCTGGTGGCCGATTCCACTACCACCTACGAGCTGACCGATACCCTCACCCCCTACCGCTACGTCCTCTCCAATCAGCTCTACGAGAGCGGCCTGGAGGTCAGGATCACCTTCCACACCGAGGCAGGTGACGGCTCCATGAACGCCATCACCGTAGAAGATCTTTACGGCACCCTCCAGACCGAGCACGCCGGCTTCTCCTACTACCACGGCAGCCGCGCCTACCGCATGAGCAAGCCCCACGAGGGCGGCGTGAGCTTTGACCTTATGGACCGCGAGATGCTCGGTTGATATCCAAGCAAGGAAAAGGGCGGGGAAGTCCCCCGCCCGTATAAAAAGATATGAAACACATCACCGTTGCTACATACAATATCTGCCATGGGCATTACGCAGCTTATGATTGGACACGTATCGCATCAGTGATCCGCGAGGCAAGCGCCGATATGGTAGGCTTTCAGGAGATCGATATGTTCACGAACCGCACGGGTGGAGTGGATACCATTACCGAGTTGATCTCCGCTACGGGACTTCCCCACGCCCTCTTTATTCCTGCCATGAGCTACGATGGAGGGCAGTACGGCACCGCTATCCTTTCCCGTTACCCCATAGCGGAGAGCGGGACGTGTCCCTTACCCTCGGCTCATTACGAACCTCGCGCCTTCGGTTGGGTAACCGTCACCACTGACGGAGGTAACCCATTCACACTCCTGAATACTCATTTTGCCTGTGAATCCCATGACCAACAGACAATCCAATTCGAAACGCTGGCAGAATGGATGGGGACCCAACTTCACTGCAGTACGCCAACAGTACTGACAGGAGATTTTAACACAGAGGATTTTGCTTCTTTTTTTCCTGTGCAGCAGTTGGGATACAGTCTCGTCAATGACAGTTTCCATAAATATAATACTTTTCGGACGAATCCTGCCGCTATCGACAATATCGTTTACCGGGATGGCTTACTGACCCCCATGGAATACGGCATGATCCAATCCGATGCCTCAGATCATAATCTTCTGTGGTGCCGATTCGTTATGGAATAAAAAATCCCCCGCCGAAAAATCGGTGGGGATTTTTGTTTGAAAGAAAGTCAGCTTTCGCTATCCTCGTCAAAAATTTTCAACTGATCGTTGGCTTCTCTCGTTTGCTTGGGTGCCGGGGGCTTGATGCCCAGATGCTCGTAAGCAAGCCGAGTCACCATACGGCCTCGAGGGGTACGCTGTATAAAGCCCAATTGCATGAGATACGGCTCATATACGTCTTCAATGGTGATGGCTTCTTCGCCAATAGTGGCCGCCAGCGTGTCAAGTCCCACAGGACCTCCACCGTAGAAGTTGATGATAGCCTCCATCATACGGCGGTCTGTGTTATCAAGACCCAGATGATCAATCTCCAAACGTGTCAAAGCAAATCCGGCGACTTCCTTGTCGATTTCGTCCTTTCCTTGAACCATAGCAAAATCACGGACGCGTTTAAGAAGACGGTTGGCAATACGGGGAGTGCCTCTGGATCGGGAAGCGATTTCCAAAGCACCGTCATCGCCGATGGGAATACCCAGAATGGTTGCGCTTCGTTTGACAATCTCGGAAAGCTGCGCCGGGGTATAGAGTTCAAGCTTAAGAAGGACGCCAAAACGGTCACGAAGAGGGGTCGTGAGTTGTCCTGCTCTTGTTGTGGCTCCGATGAGGGTGAATTTAGGCAGATCAATGCGGATCGAGCGGGCGGCAGGCCCCTTCCCGATGATGATATCCAGAGCGAAGTCTTCCATAGCGGGGTAAAGAATTTCCTCTACGGTGCGAGGAAGGCGGTGGATCTCGTCAATGAACAGCACGTCGCCTTGATTGAGATTGGTGAGTAAGGCTGCCAGATCCCCCTGCTTTTCGATAGCGGGACCGGAGGTAACCCTAAGATTTACTCCCATCTCAGAAGCAATGATGCCCGACAGGGTAGTCTTACCGAGGCCGGGAGGGCCGTAGAGCAGAACATGATCCAGCGAGTCCCCTCGCATCTTGGCTGCTTCAATATAAACCTTTAAATTTTCTTTTGCTTTATCCTGACCGATGTACTCATCCATGCGGCGAGGGCGAAGAGACACCTCGGCTTCATCGCCTGCCTCGTAGGAGGGGGTGACGATGCGGTTTTCAAAATCCGTTTCACCCGGCTCATCGGTGTAGTCGTAGTCGAAATCAAAATCTTTCATGTTTAATCCTTAATTCTTCATCAGCTTTTTCAGCGCTTCCTTGATGATGTCCTCCACGGAGAGTGCCTGTACGTCGATGGACTTGAGCACCACTTGTGCTTCAGAGCGGGTGTAGCCCAATACAAGCAGGGCATCCGTGGCTTCAGAAAGCTTGCCTCGAGCGGGCGCTCCTGCCTCCTCAGCGCTATGATCCAATACCGCCGCAGACAGATCATTGTCAATGGACTTGTCCTTCATGAGCTTATCGTGCAGCTCTAGAATGATGCGAGCGGCAGTTTTGGGGCCAACACCGTTTGCCTTGGATATGGTTTTCCTATCTTCAGTACACACGGCCAGGGCAAATTTTTCGGGGGTTAAAAGTGACAGAATGGCCATCGCAGCCTTGGGGCCTACGCCCGAAACCGAAATCAGCATTTTAAAGGAAGAAAGCTCGCGTTCGTTGCCAAAACCGAATAATTCGACTCCATCCTCCCTGACTGAAAGATAGGTGTACAGGGTGACTGTGGGGTGCTTGTCTCCGGGGCGGGGAAGCTGACGGAAGGTGTTTTCACTGATGGTCATTTTATAGCCGACACCTCCGGCGTCCACCACGGCCATATTCAAACCGGAAACCATCAGCTCACCCTTGATGTAGTAATACATGATTCCTCCTGAAGGATGGACAGTGACGAAAGGTAACGCTGTCCATCCTATAGTATGCGCTTCTTGTGACGGAAGAAAATTACCTCTTTCCGTCGTTCTTTTGCCCCTTAGGATCGGATCCCTTGGGATTTTTAGCGTGATTGCTGTTGATCTTTTCGTTTTTTTGCTCTTTATTCTTTTTTACAGGCTCCTCTACGTGCCGCATCTTTCCGTACTTGGCAGCTTCGGCCTCGGTGAGAATCGACGCAGGAGAGGGATCCTGATCCGTGGCTCCGATATCTCCTTCGGAAATTTCCGCCATATACTCGGCAGAGGCAATTTCGGGAAGGGGTTCTCCCTGGATCATGAGAATTTGGCGGACAAACGGTATTTTTCTCATGAAGGGGTACAGGATCAAAAGTGCAAGGAAAATAAAGGAGCAGACAACGGATACCGTAATACCCAAAGCTACCGTAGCGGGCATATACCGCATTTCCAGAGTATGCTCACCCGCTCCGTCCACGTAGAAGGAAACCAGCGCGTTGGTGACCTCGTAAATCTCCACCTTCTCGCCGTCTACATAGACGTTCCATCCTTCATCGTAGGGAATGGAGGTGAACATCAGCTGGCGATCGGATGTGGTAGTGACAGTACCCTTCAGATGACTGTCTGTAGATTCAGGATCAATGATGAACTGCTTCTCAGCCAGACGGGAGAAGGCGTCCCGGAAGACTTCCATGTCAATGTAATAAACGTAGGAGTCCTTGGGAATAACGTAAAGGTTATTGGAATCGTTGTCAATGGTGACCTTCAGATACAGATCTCCCGTGGAGGAATCTCCCAGGGAAACGATGCAGTTAGATTCACCGCCACCGAAAGTGCCTCTGCTGGTATAGTTTTGCTTTTCAGCCGTCTCACAGACGGAAAGCTTTACCTGCCGCAGATAACGGTTGGGATAGAAGAAGTAAAGCTCGGTGTCGGCGGGAACGGTGTAGTGGTAGTACAGGATGCCGGCCTTCGACTTGTCGTCGATCTTGTAGGAATGGTGACCGTCAGCGGTGCCGACGTTGATGTTTTCTACCTCGGGCTGACCATTCTGAACAGCAGGCTTAAAGACTTGTACCGTTTCATCCTCGCCCAGCATGATTGTGATCATGGCGTTGAGCCGGTCGTAGGGGTTATCATAATCCTCATAGTCAAAGGACAGCCATTGATCCGCAACACCGTAGGCAAAGGACAATGCGAACGGGTTACAGTACACGTCGTATTCTCCGTTGGGCGTGAATTTTTCAGGATACTCGTAATCCTCGGGGGTAAAGATCGGTTCACCGTAATAGTAGCTTTCATCATCATTGGTAATGAGATACTTGATACCCAGAAGCGAATCATTGACAGGAGTACCGGCGTCGTAACCGGTTACGCCAATGTTATAGCTGCTCCAGTGAGAACGGGAGGGATAACCCATGCTACGCAAGAAATCAATGGTATCTCGGTTCAGAGTAGAGGTGGAGCAGGACAGACCCTTAATTTGAAGGGCAAAGTTATCGTTGGTCTTGCGGAAATAGGTCTTTTCCATCCGATAGAAGCCGTCATCGTAGGCATGGATGGTCTCGGTAATGGGCCTTAAGGTGTCGATCATGTTATTATATCGGGAATACTTAGAGAAGGATACGTCCTCGTTCAAATGATTCAGATCCGAAATGCCCGACAAAAGCATTTCGGTGCAGACCGTCAGAAGAAGGATCAAGGAAACAGTTTCCTTTTTCCGCTCCTTCAAGCGTCCGTACAGGGTAGTAAGGATGAAGTATACAAAGATACATCCAAGGGACAGCCACAGGGTACCGAAGGGGTGGAAATGGAATGTTTTCTTCATGCCTTCAAAGGACTTAATGATCTCATTGAACAGGAAATCCCGCATGTTGTACAGCACCAGAATCAAGCCGGACAGGATGGCAACAATCCCCAGCATGGTCTTTCGGGAGGTGTACAAAATCTGATCGTAGGCGCGATAGCCCAGCACAATCAGGAAGAAGCAAAGCATGAAACTGTAGCGGTAATTGAGCCAGTTGGGCTTCTGGAAGCCGTGCCAGATAAGATCCAAGGAGCTGGTGGCGAAGGACGCTACAAAGAAAAGGATCAGGAAAGCGGCAGCAACCTTTTCGCGCAGGGAAAATTTCTTGCTGCAGAAGAATGCGGGGACGGTGACAAGCGTCAGAACACCGCAGTACACGAAGGGAAGACCCACGGGACGAACAGTGTCATAGGAGAAGGGAAGGAACTTGTAAAAGAATTCCAACAGATCAAACTTCTGGGTGATCTCCCAGTTGGGATTGGAAAACTCATCCTTGCCAAAGGACAGAGCATATCGAGCCGACAGGATAGCCAACGCCGCAATGCCGACGGCCAGCACCGACCACATAGCTACGCGACCAACTGATTTGATGAAATGAAGCTTTTCTCCGAGAGGATTGTTTTCGTTGTTACGGTTGTGTGCGAAATAATCGTAGAAGCAGTAGGCCAGGGTGAAAATCACCACCATGTAGCCAATATAGAAATTGCTGTGAATGGTGAGCGCTAAGGTGAACACGTACAGGCGGAAGTGGCCATAGCGGATCAGAGATTCAATTCCGAGGCACAAGAGAGGCAACCACAAAACAGCATCAATCCACATGGAGTTATGCTGCTGCACCACGCAGTAGGAGCACATGGCGTACATGACCGAAAAGGTGACGACGCTTAACCGATTGGGGTCCCCGGCAGAGTGCTTATGGAGATAAATACCCATGTTCAGACCGCAAAGTCCAGCCTTGAGGAGGAAAAGAATGAGTAGAGCCTCCAGCATAAAGCGCTGGGGGAAAAGAGCCAGAAGCATGGCGAAGGGGGAGGCGACGTAATAGTCGTAAATTCCCAAAAATTCTCCGCCCAGGTTTCGGGAGAATGAGTAGAGCAGATCCGCTTCTCCCCTCAAAATGTTGTAAAGGCCCTCATAGAAGGACACGTACTGTCCGTTCAGATCCAGCACCAGTACGGTACCGTCACCGAAGGGATGGAGCCCTTGAGAAAACAGGTACACCAAATAGAACAGCACGACGGGAATAAAGAAGGCAAATAACAGATAGCCGTATTGATTGACGGTATCATCCCACAGCTTTCGGAAACGAGGGAACATCTTTCCGGGGGCAGGGGTCAGATCCGGAAGCTTGTTGAAGGGGACGTTGTTATGCGTGGAATCCATAATTTTTATTAGCCTTTCTGATTGAAAAAAGTAGAGCGGTGTCAGTCTTTTTTGGGAGCGGAGGCGTCCTCCGAGGAAATGAGCTTGCGAATGGCCTTCTCCAGTTTGACTCGATCCAGAACCATGTCCCGACCGCAGCCGCAGCAGAGAATCCTTACCTCGCTGCCTACGCGCATGACACGGAAACGCTTTTCGCCACAGGGATGGGGCTTTTTCAATTCAAGAACGTCTCCGACCTTCATACGAATAATCTGCATAGCGCATTATCCTTTCCAAATAAGTATATTCTTGGATATTATAACACAATTTTGTGAAAAAGTAAACCGTATTTTTTGAAATTTCACCGATTGTTAACGATTGAAAAAAAAGAGCCGCAGATTTGTTGCCTGCAATCTTTTCCAACCCATTTATCCAACAGATTATCAAAAACTCGGGATAATAAACCATTGACAAAATAACGTTATAATAGTATAATACAAGTATACCGGAAAGTGCATTACCGAAAAGACACTCTACGAGGAGGAATAACATGAAAAAATACCTCTGTTACGCCCTGGTATGTCTCCTGTCTGTTCTTATGACAGCAAGTCTGACCGCCCATTCTGTTTTGCCGGTCAGTGCTATCACCCCAAAAAGCCAGAAAGGAGGGATTGAGCTGAATCCCGATAAGACAAACCTGCCCCAACCCGCTGAACTGATCGCGGGGGATCACGCCTTTGTTAGTGATCTCTACTGGATCCATAATCAGGGCTACAGCGGGGGCTCTGCTATGCGCGATACAAACTGCGCAGGAGAGTACATTTGGAGTTGTGATTTGAAGCGATGGAAAAAGGGGATCGGTATCCATGCCGCCTCCTCTTCCTACAATGCCTATGTGGACGTAAACATCGAGAATATCGGCTATACCAAATTTGCCACATGGTACGGCGTGTGTGAGACTTTGTCCGGCAATGACATCTCCATGTGCAATATTAAATTCGCTGTATTCGGAGATGGTATTAAGCTTTTTGAGAGTGGCACCATGCGCTACAGCCAGCCCTTCGAGTATGCGGAGGTCGACGTGACGGGTGTCAAGACTCTCCGTCTGGCCATTGCCGGCGCTCCGGGTATCGCGGGTGCCTGGGGTATCTGGGGCGGTGCCGTCCTGTCAAAGAGCGGCGACGTGTCGGAAATTGTCTTTTATCGCGAGCTTGTCATTGAAAACCCTACCCCGGAGACCGAAGCACCAACCGAGGAAGCAACCAACCCCGTTACCGAGCCCGTTTCTGAGCCCGCGACAGATGCTCCCACCGATACGTTCCCCGAGACTGCGACGTCCACCGAGCCTAATACTGAGACGAACGCATCCACGGATACCGAAGCGGTAGGGAATGGCTGTAAGGCAACCTTAGCGGGAGCAGCGATCCTATTGACAGTTACTACTGCCTTTGCTTTAACCAATCGAAAGGAGGAAGAGACATGTTGAAAAAGAATTGGATGCTTTTACTGATCGCGCTTATGCTTTTGTGTACCTTCCTTGTCGCCTGCGATCAGACTCCTGATGTCTCCACGGAAAGAACTGAGGAGGAAACTACTGTGAATCAAGTTCAAACCGAAACTCCCACAGAGGAGATGACAACCGAAGTTGAGACCGACCCCTTCAAGCCGGATCCCACCCTTTCTGTTCCTGATTACGATACGCTCATGTCAAACATGGATGATTTCCCAATATCCTTCAAGTATGATTCTACTGAGTACAAGGGCTTTAAGGGTTTTTCTCTGGAGTCTGATGATTACGTGGAGGTAGATCGGGGAATTCAATCCACTCTTTGCTTCCGTCATCCCGATATCCCTGCAATGTTCAAGCTGATCGCCACGGTTTACCCTGAGGAATCTGCCTATGAGTATGTGGTTTATATCACCAACGACGGTGACAGCGATACCGAGATTTTTACACAACTCTGTTTCGAAATGGACTTCAAGGGAGACAATCCTGTCATCAGCGGCATTAAGGGTGACGCGGGCGGCCAAAACTATCTCCCCTATACCCATGACCTTACTGCACGAAACCGATACAGCGATGTCTGCACCTCGGGACGCCCTTCCCATGGTGTTTTCCCATACTACAATCTATCCTATGGCGAAGGAGGCACCTTCATTGCCATCGGATGGCCGGGAAACTGGTCCGCCAAATTCAACTATTCCAAGTCTCAGAAAGTTACAAGCCTCACGGCGGGTCAAAACAGCCTCAAAACCTATTTGAAGCCCGGAGAGAGCATTCGTACCCCTTTGATGGGTTTCGTCTCCTACAAGGATCTCACACCTGACCAACAGACAAATGCCTGGCGTCACTATTACATCAACGACGTTATGCGGAAAATCGACGGTGAACTGACTCCTACCTATACGGGCATCAGCCAGGGATGCTCAGGCAACTCCACTAACCGCTTACTTCTTATCCTGTCCTCCTACTTCGACGGAGGCGTATCACCCGAGCTTTTGTGGCTGGATGCCGGATGGTACACAGGCGCGAACGGCGAATCTGTGGGGTGGCCTCAGACCGGTTCTCAGGATATGGATCTCAGCCGATTCCCGGATGCCATGTCTTCTATTGGAAAATTTACCTCCTCCCGAGATATGCGTATGATGATCTGGTTTGAACCTGAGAGCATCCGCCTGGACAAGGAGGCATTCCTGGCTGGTCAGGAGGGCTTTAAAGAGGAATGGTTCCTTCCCAAGACCATGGAGGGCTCTTGGCTGGAGGGCTACATCATGAATCTGACCATTCCAGAGTGCGTTGATTGGGTGTTCGGCAAGATCTGCAAGGTTATCGATGAGGCCGGCGCTACGGGTTTCCGTTCAGATTTCAACTGCGATCCCGCCCCCTCATGGGCTGCTGCTGATGAGAAAAACCGAAAGGGCATTACTGAGAATCTATATGTCCAGGGCTATTTATCCCTGTGGGACAAGATCATTGAGCGCTATCCCGGCATCTACATGGATTCCTGCGCCTCGGGAGGCGGCCGAAACGATCTGGAAACCATGAAGCGAGCCGTACCGCTTCACTACACCGACTGGTTTGACGGCAACCATGAGGATTATGACATGAAGGGAAAAATGACACAGGCTATCTTTGCCTGGTTCCCCTATTTCAAGAACGAGATATACGAGACAACCAACATGTATAAAGTCCGCATGAACTATGCCCCCCTGTCCCTCATGAATCTGAATGGCTTGCTCTACGCCTCCACAGATTGGACCATGACCAAGCAGGGATATGCGGAATTTGAGCAGATCCGTGATTACTTCTACGCCGATTACTACCAGCTCTTTGAGTGGGAGTCAAAGGCAGACCGTTGGAATGGTTGGGAATTTTTCGATCCGGCAACTGACTCAGGCTACGCTTCTGTCTTCTGCCACGAAGCCACGAAGGATCTCACCGCTACTGTCAAGCTTAAAGGGCTGGATCCCGCAAAGAATTATCACATCACCGATTTTGATGGCATGATCGACGTGATTGCTGAAGGGAAGACCCTCATGGAGCAGGGAATCACCGTAACTGTTCCGGAAAAGCCGTATGCAGTTGTGATGCTGATTAAACCGGCAGAATAAGCCTTCAATCCGCGTGTTTTCTATTACTGAAAAGGCCGTGTGACCGATATCTTCGTCACACGGCCTTTTTGGAATGATAAAGAAATTGTTTACAATGTATTCACTTTGTAATATCGGCAGATTGTTGACAAAAATTAAAAAAAGTACTATAATATTAAAATGTGATAAAATGTCATAAGAATGTCTTTTTAATAGATATACGTACCGCTGAAACGAAAGGTTAACCGTGATTTTATGGGAAAAGGTTTCTCCAAATTTAAACGAAAGCTCCGGACTGGAGCATATATCCGTGCCGTTATCTTCGGCCTTTCTCTGGGTGTCGTGACCTTTGCGTTACGTTGGCTGTCAGATAAACTGACTGCCACAGAGCCCATTTTCATTGGCTATGTGTTTCCTGCCTCTTTAGTTGCCGCGGTAAGCTTTATTATCATGCTCCTGATTCTGCTCCCCACTCAAAAACGCATCGCTCGTCGTGTGGATGCTCATTTGAAGTTAGGAGAAAAAGTCCAAACCATGCTGGCCTTTCGCAAAGACGTCAGCCCCATGGCTGAGCTTCAACGAAACGATACCGATCGCATTTTACGGGAGACTCCTCGACGTAAGGTCAAAGGAGTGGCCACCTGGCTTTTCATATTGATCCCAATTGTATCCTGCCTTTGCGCGGCAGGGACTCTGTTGGTTCCCGCAAAGCAACCGCCGGAGCCGCCTCCCGTGGTGGAAAACAACTTTTCTATGACTCCCTGGCAGGAGCAAGCCCTCAACGATCTCATCGAAAAGGTCAAAGCTTCCAATATGGAGAACGAACCCAAGGAGGGAACCGTCAAGCAACTGGAGAGCTTGCTCATCAAGCTCAAAAGCATACGCAAAGAGGGCGCGATGAAGGAGGTTGTCATATCCTGTATAGAGGGCATCCATAAGACCGTCTCCGAACATAATACCTACGATCTCATGGCAAAGGCTATGTTCGCCTCGCCCTCGGATTATGTGGCTGATCTTGGCGGCGCCATCAACTCTCTTCAATCCCTGCTTATCGGTGAGTGGATGAACAACACAGGTACGGCAATTTTGCAGCAAACCATTTCTCCTGCTACATTAGCCACGGGAATCACCCAGGCGCTGTCTCTTTCCGGGATAGACGCAGAGAATGAACTCCACGTCGCTCTCCTTCGCTTCACCGTCGGCCTTTCTACTCTATCTTCCTCACTTACCGAGGAGAAAGCTGCGGCTGTTTTTTCGGATGCGGAACAGGCGCTCAACGAAGCGCTGTTCTTACAAGCAACGAATGAATCGGTGGAAGACGATACCATCTATACTCTTCTGTCTATCTTTGGTATTAAAGCCTCCGAGGTGCCCGAGCATATCTTCAATGATCCCGATGATCCTCGCGGCGAGGAAGACTACGAGCACGATGATGACCTCGATCAGATCCATTCCGGTGGCCTTGGCCCGGGTACCATGATCTTCGGGTCCAACGATACCGTTTATGACCCTGACAGTGAATCCTATGTTGTTTACGGCGATGTCATTGATAACTATTACGCCAAAATCACCGATCTTTTGGTTGACGGTAACCTTCCGCATGAATTGGAGGAGGCCCTGAACGACTACTTTGCCATTCTTTTTAATGGCTCGGAAAACAAGGAAAACAACGGTAATTAATCCGCTAAGAGATTATACCGAATCTAACATACGTAAAGGAAAATATCATGGAAAACGCAAATGTCAACGCCGAGCGTGTACAGAAGTTTAATTATGCTGTACAAAATGTCAAGACCCAGCTCCGTCGTGACCTTGTGGGCCAGGACGATGTGGTAGATAATGTCATCATCGCCATTATAGCCGGCGGCAACGTCCTGCTCGAGGGCGTCCCCGGTGTCGGTAAGACCCGTTTGGTCCGTTCTTTGGGGAAAGCCCTGAATCTGCCCTTTTCCCGCATCCAGTTTACTCCCGATCTTATGCCCTCCGACGTGACGGGCACAGAAATCATGCGTAAGGATGAGAACGGCAATATGCAGAGTGAGTTCCGTCGCGGTCCCATCTTCGCCAACCTGGTGCTGGCCGACGAGATCAACCGTGCCACCCCGAAGACTCAGTCTGCTATGCTGGAGGTCATGCAGGAGCATAAGGTTACCGTCGCGGGTAATACCTACCGGATGGAGGAGCCCTTCTTTGTCCTGGCTACCGAGAACCCTATCGAGCAGGACGGTACCTACCCCCTGCCCGAGGCACAGATGGACCGTTTCATGTTTAAGCTCATCATGAAGTTCCCCTCGGACAAGGAGCTTATGGACATCGTTAAGATGACCCAGATCACCATGGCCGAAACGGCAGAGATTGCTATGGACGGACACGATATTCTGGAAATGCGTGAGCTGGCTTCTCAGGTGCCCGTCATCGACGAGGTCCTGGACTACGCCGTTCGACTTGTGTCGGGGACTCACCCGGAAATCGACGGCGCCTCGGATACCGCCAAGAAGTATATCAAGTACGGAGCCTCCCCTCGCGCCGCTCAAGCTCTCATCACCTGCGCCAAGGTCCGCGCCCTCATGAACGGCAACTTCAACGTCTCCTATGACGATATTAAAGCCCTTGCCCACCCCGTCCTGCGCCACCGCATTAAGATCAACTATACCGCCATCAACGATAAGCTGACCGTGGACGCTGTCATCTCCAAGCTGATCGGGGAGATCAAGAAATAATGGCGAATTTTGAGATCACCGAGGAGCTTTTGTCCCAGATCGAGAATCTGCAGATGCTTCTGAAAAATAATGTGGCGGGTATGTTTGGCGGTAACCATAAGAGCCGTACCCACGGCTCTTCCTGTGAATTCGCAGACTACCGCGACTACGTTGACGGGGACGATACCACCAAGCTGGATTGGAACGCCTACGCCCGCTTCGAAAAGCTTTACTTAAAGCTTTTTTTGGACGAGCGGCAGATGCACACCCGTATCTATATCGATGCCAGCCGTTCCATGGAGTATGGCGACTCCAAAAAGGCAGAGCGCGCTCTGCTGTACGCTGCCACCATTGCCTATCTGTCGGTTTGTGAGATGGATAAGGTGTCTATCTACGTCATCAAGGAAAAAGCTGTTCACGAAATCATCCGCGGCATGGTAGGGAAGGAGTCCTTCCTGTCTTCGATAAACAGACTGGAAGAAATTGTCTTCGACGGAGACAGCTTCATCAGCGAGGCCATTGTCCCCGAGAACGTGGGCTACGGCGACGGCCTGTCGGTCATTATTTCCGACTTCCTTACCGATAATGACTACGAGTCCGCCATCGACCATCTCATCGGCAAGAAGCGGGATGTTTTCTGCCTGCAGATCCTCTCCATGGAGGAACTGTCTCCGCAGGCCCGAGGCAAGGTCCATTTCTTTGACTCCGAGAACGTAAGCCTCTTCTACCGAAAGGACATTGATCGCGAGATCGCCAAGGCCTACAAGCGGGCGTTGGAGTACGCCACAAGCCGCATCCGTGACTACTGCAACGCCAGAGGCGCGGACTATCTTTTGGTGTCCGCCGAGGATAAGCCGCAGGATGTCCTCTTTGAAAAACTGGTTAACATGGGGGTATTTCAGTGAGTTTTCTATATCCTCTTGGATTACTCGGCCTGATCGGAATACCCATTCTGATTCTGGTCTACATAATCAAAAGCAAATACACCGAGCAGACGGTAGCATCTACCTACCTATGGACTCTCTCCGAAAAATTACTCAAGCGTAAGCGCAGACCAAGTCCTCTGGCCGGTATCATCAGTCTGGTCCTTCAACTTTTGGCCGTGACTCTTATTTCCCTGGCTATCGCCCATCCCATTATCACAGTACCGGACTCTGCCAATGAGTATTGCTTTATTTTGGATGGCTCGGGTAGTATGAATATGGTGACATCTACCGCCATCGAAGATGGAGAGACTTCCCCGGCGATCAGCCGCTTTGATTCGGCCAAATCAGCCATTCGCGAGCGGATCAACGATGCCATTGATGGCAGTATTTTCACTTTGATCTACGTCGGGGACAACACCTCCGTTATGTACGAACGAACAGAGGATAAGGAGCAGGCTCTCCTGCTTTTGGATGAGCTTCAGCCGGCATACAACGAGCTAAACTTGACCGACGCTATCGGTATCGCGCAAGGATACTTTAACGAAAATAACGGTTTGAAAACGGTTCTCTTTACAGATAGCGATTATGCATTGGTCAAAAACATCGAGGTGGTTAACGTTGCCACCTCTGTGGATAACTATAGCTTGTCCAATGTCAGCCACACTCATTTGGGAGACACATTAACTGTCAGCGGCCAACTTACGTCCTTTGAATCTGATAAAGAGCTGACCCTATATCTTTACATCAATGGCGATACCTCTCCTGTTACTCATGAGACCTTTTCTGTTAAGGCAAACACCCCGACTCCCTTTGCCCTGTCTACCGAGATAGATTCATTCTCCTCTGTTCGAGTGGCCATCGACGAAACAGATGCCCTCTCTCACGATAATCAATTTATCATTCACAACGTCACCAGCGAGAATTCCTACGATACCCTTCTGGTCAGCGAGCGCCCCTTTTTCATTGAATCGGTGCTTCGCAGTCAACTGGATGCCATCATCCACGTCATGTCCCCCGAAGAATATGACGGACGGACCGGCTATGGCCTTTATGTCTTTGATACCGTGATTCCCTTGAACATGACGCTTCCTACAGATGGCACCGTGTGGATGATTAACGTCAACGGCAACGTGGAGGGATCGGGCTATACTGTCCAGGGCGACGTAAATCTGGCTAAAGCAGAGTCGATTTTCCTGTCGACCTCCTCCTCTACTGCTACCCAAACCCTAATTGAAGGCATCAATGGTAGCGGGATTTATCTCACACGTTACATCAAGTGTGGTTTCTACCGCAACTTTACGACGCTTTTCTCCTATAAAGGGAATCCTGTCGTCTTCGCGGGGATCACCGAGTTTGGAAACCGTGAGGCTGTCATTGCGTTTGACCTCCACGACTCCAATCTTCCCCTGCTTTTCGACTATACCGTTCTTATCCGTAACCTCCTGGCCTTTTCTTTCCCGGATATGATTGAACGCACTACCTATGAATGCGGAGAATCCGCTACCGTGAACGTCATCGCCAACTGTGAGAGCATACGTGTGGAATCCCCCTCCGGAGACGTTACGTATCTGGATACCAATGGCGCTTCCGATAGTTTCCTCCTTACGGAGGTAGGTATTTATACCGTCAATATGACCGTATCGGGCTCTGCCAGAGAGTTCTATATTTGGTCCGCCATGACAGAGGCCGAGTGTGATCCTACTCTTGTGCTGGACGAGGTCTCCCTGCAAGGCGAGGCAACAAACGGTGGTTTCGACGGAAAATTTGATCCCATTTGGATTATTTTCATTTCACTTCTCGTGATATTCCTGGCAGATTGGATGGTGTACTGTTATGAAAAATATCAGCTTCGATAATCCCTATCTGCTTCTTGTATTCATTCCCCTGCTGCTAGCCATAATTATTCCCATTATTATCGCCATACGCAAGGAAAATCGCCACAGAAGTGTCTTTATCTCTCTGACGTTCCATATAATCATTTCTGTTTGTGTCACTTTGGCCTTGGCCGGCATGATTTACACGACCGTTATGACCGAGACTCAGGTGGTTGTGGTTGCTGATGTTTCCTATTCATCCAATCGCAATCTGGATACTGTGGACGAATACGTCGCGGAGATTCAGGCTCAGCTTCCCAAAAATTCCAAAATGGCGGTGGTGGTTTTCGGACGGGATTCCAAGCTTTTGTGTGGATTCGATGAAGAGGTCATCCCCACAGTGAAAGAGAGCGGAGTGGACGATAGCGCAACTGACATTTCTCAAGCCATGAAGTATGCCATGGAACTGTACGGAGACGGGGTCATCAAACGCATGATCCTTGTTTCTGACGGAAAAGAAACCGCCTCAGATGCATCGGGGGAGTTGGTCTCTACCGTAGAGAGCATCTACGCCGAGGGCATTTATATTGACGCAATCTATCTGGATAATAATCTGACCGAAGATCAGAAGGAAATCCAGATTTCCGACGTGGAATACGCGGCCTCTACATACATGAACCACGAGGCTACCGCCAACGTTCTGATCCAGTCCAGCTATGACACGGGAGCTATCGCCGTTCTCTATGTAGAAGGTGAGCGCGTAAGCAATCAGGCAATTAAGCTTCAACGTGGCTACAACGTCATTCATATCGACCTTCCCACCGGATCCACAGGTCGTTACGACTACCGCGTGGCCATCACAGCCGACGGTGATTACTGCACCGCAAACAATACCTTCGATTTCACACAGACGATCGTCGCAGGCCTTCAAGTCCTGTTGATCACCAACGATTCCGCCGACCTGGATCGGGCGAAAATGCTTTACGGTGATTTCGCTGAGATCGACGCATTTATCAAAGATCCCAACGTTCCATGCACCGTAGAAGAGCTTTGTAAGTATGATGAGATCATGATATCCAACGTGGATATCCGTGAGTTAAAAAACTACACTGCCTTTATTGACGGAGTGGAAAAGTGCGTATCCCGCTTCGGGAAAAGCCTTGTGACCATGGGAGACCTCAAAATCCAAAACAAAACCGATGACATCCTGCACGCCCTTGAGGACATGCTCCCTGTCAAATACGGTAATAGTGATCAGGACCCCAAGCTCTATGCTATTGTTTTGGATACATCCAGAAGCATGCAGAATTTTTCCCGCTTGAAAATTGCCAAGCAGGCCGCTATCCAGCTTATGAACATGCTGGATGATCACGATTACGTCATGATCGTGAATTTCTGGGGAGAGATCAATGTACTCCAGTCTCCAATCAAAGCAGTTCACCGCGATGAGATCGCCGCACTGATCAACGCCATTGAACCCTACCAGGGAACCGTTATCGGAACAGCATTGGATAAGGCGGGGGATCTGATGATCGACATGGCATTTGATGACAAGCAGATCATGCTCATTTCCGACGGTATGTCTTATACGTTGGAGAGTGATACTCCTGCTGATGTGGTTACAAAGCTTCACGACAACGGTATCACCACATCGGTTATTCACCCTGCAGCCCGCGAGGAGGGTATCGCAACTCTCAAGGGTATTGCGGAAGCAGGAGGCGGCAAATATTTCGAGATTGTCCGTGAGGAGGATCTTTTGGAGATCATGTTTACTGAAATCGCCGATGATCTGACCCAATCGGTTATTGAAGGCCGCACCCCCGTCCACATCAAGAGAGGAAGTGATGCGGTTCTGGAGGGTATCGCGTCTGTTCCCGATATCATGGGCTATACCTACGCCAAAGCCAAGGCGTCGGCTACCACCGTATTAACCGTGGATTACGTCAAATCCGGCGGTAACACAGTGGAAGCTCCCCTCTATGCCTATTGGAACTACGGAAACGGAAGAGTTTCCACCTTTACCTCCACGCTTACCGGCCCGTGGGCATTCACCTGGGAAAATGAAAGCGGATATCGATTCTTTGAAAACGTCCTTGTTCAGAATACCCCCGACGAGCGTGTGGATTACCCATACACCATCAGCGTTGATTACGACGGTGCTCGCTCCCGCGTAGAGATGATTCCCGTTACCCTCAACCCCTATGCCACCACGGACGTCACCGTCACCTTCCCGGACGGTTCGCAAGTTACCGAGAGACTTACCTTTGATTCTGCCCGCTATTTTTATAATTTTGAGACACCGTTGCGTGGCCGATATCTTATCAATGTCACTTACGCTTATGCCGACAAGGTATTTGAATCAGAGTCCGCTTTCCATGTGGGCTATCCACCTGAATACGACAGCTTTGCAGTTTACGACCCCGCTGCCCTCCATGCCGGTTTACGGAACCGTGGTACTGTCTATGAGGGAGAAATTCCTTCGTTGGAAAACGACGAAAAGGAAGTGGCCACCTACGTGGTCCGTTACCTCATCCCCTTGATGATCATGGCCGTGGTCCTTTACGTCATCGACATTATCATCCGTAAACTCAGATGGCACGATATCAAGAGCTTCTTTAGCGTCAAATCCAAGAAAGGAGGGAAGATCTAAGATGAAAAGTCTCCTCTGCAAATTAGGTCCCATCTTCCTATCCTTGACGCTCCTTCTTACCGCCTGTGGAGAGTACAATCCTGCTGTCAAGGCTCCCGGAGCCAATCAAGGCGGCACTGAGGCCGATACAAAGGACTCAGACGTTGTCACCGATGAAGAAGGCAACGTAGATAAAAATCCTTTTACCGTTACCCTTAAGGTAGGTGACGATGTCTACATTCCATCCGAGGAGTATCCTATTTCAGTCCAATGGAACGATGGATATTCCATTCACACTGCCCCCGTGAGTCAAGACGGTGTTGCCCGTGTGGGAGGCTTGGACGGAGACTACCGCATACGACTGACATCCATTCCGGCCGGTTACACTTACAATCCAAACATTTATACCGCCACCAACAACAGCCGCAACGTGGAAATCCAGCTTCACAAGATTGTTACCACCCGAGGTCACGGTGATCAGCTTTATAATGCTATTGAGATCAAAAACACAGGTCTTTACTGCGTGGAGCTAACCTCACCCACACATGAAATTTTCTTTGAGTTTGCGCCTCCCAAGAGCGGCACCTATTCTGTGGAATCCTGGATGGATACCATCGAAAACAAGGTAAATCCTCAGGCGAAATATTACGGCGCGAACCGCTTTTTCAAGGATCTTCAGTTCATTGCTGACGGCGGAGGGGCCGAGGGAACCTATACTAAGAATTTTAAGCTTGACGTTCAGATTGCCGATGAGATGATTTCTGACGGCGGGCAGGTTACTTTCAGCTTTGGTGTTCTCTCCAGCTCCACCGATAACCGGTTCCCCATCAAGGTCTACTTCGCTATCACGCTTGACGGTGAGTTTTCCCTCAACCTCGCAGACTCCCAACTGATGCACCCTTCCGACGAGCATCTGGAACGCGCGCCTGAATACGATCAAAATAAGTTTGAGTTTGTCGGAGCTGAAACACTGCAGACCCAGGGAGCAAACTCAGCACACGTATTCGATGGCAAGAATTACAAGCTTTGGCCCATCTCTGAGGGTGGCGATAACTACTACCACGTTTACGATGAAGCCAAGTATCCCGAGACACACGGCTACGGCCCTGTTCTCTATGCCCACGTATCCTCCGCCTGTCGATTCATGGACGCCTCCTTTACCACGGTAGAAATGCGAGGCAACAAGGCATTGACCGTATCGAAAGGAACCGAGAATTATAAGCTCTTTATTGAGGGCTTTGGCGGCCTGATTGTGGATCCCCCCGGAGATAACGGCCCCTACTTCTGTGTAACCAACTGTCCCTGCCGCGAAAATAATGAGTGTGAAAGCGCGCAAAAAGGCTTCGCTAACGGTGCTTGTACAGAAGCATGCGAAAAATGCCACGTGGACTGTCGCCGTTGCCCCGAGGAAGCCTTCGGTATGTCCGGTTATGGTGACTACTGCAATTCCGACGGTGTAACCGCCGTCACGGAGGAGTTGAAGCAGTTCCTTCAGAAATACAGTGTCAACCAACTGCTCTTCATGGACGGAAACGGATTTGTGGAGACCCATCCCACCATATCCGTCTACGCCCTGGAGGAGGACCAATGGCTTTTTGCCTGCGGATACTATCGGGAAAAATAATCTGATTCGTTGTAAAAACAAAATAGGAGATCCCCATGAAACAATTCACTATTTGTCTTCTCTGCCTTCTGGCCCTGGTGGTTTTGTTAACTGCCTGTGACAGTGGCAAGGAGCCTCCCCATGAGCACAGCTTTGATTCCACCTGGCTCTATGACGAAACACAGCATTGGCATGCCGCCGCCTGCGAGCATACCGATTTGGAATCCGATCGAGGAGATCACGTGGATACCGACGGCAACGATATCTGTGACGTCTGCGGTTATATCAAGGACCACACCCATAGCTTTGAGAATACCTGGACCTGGAATGAATCCACCCATTATCATAAGTCCGCCTGCGGTCATAACGTCAAACAGGATGAAAGCAAGCACAAGGATGATAATAACGACGCCATTTGTGATATCTGTACGTATGACTATGACCATACCCATGCATATGAGGAGGTCTGGACATCAAAGGGCGATGATGGTCACTGGCATTTGCCCTCCTGCGGCCATACCGTAGATGGTGCCGAATTGACATCCCACGTCGACGAAAACAACGACGGAGACTGTGACGTCTGCGGTGAGAACGGCGGCCACAAGCATACCTTCGCCGAAACCTGGACCACCACCGAGGACGAGCATTGGCGTGAGGTTACCTGCGGTCACGATATTCCCGCGACAGATAAAGGTGTTCATGCCGATGCCGATGGGAATACTACCTGTGATATCTGCGGCTACACGCCTCCCCATTTCCACACTTTCGAGGACAAGTGGACCTCCGACGCGAATACTCACTGGTACGCTTCGACCTGTGGCCACGACGTTAAAAAAGATGAGGCTGTCCATGGCGGTCACGATGTCGACGGTGTGTGCGATATCTGTGCTCACGTGGTCTTCCATCTTTACAACGTTACTGTTACCGTTCCCGAGTACGTGACTGTGATCACTCCCGACGGTGAGGAGGGAAGTTCCTTTATCGTCAAAGAGAATACGCCTGCGACTTTCACACTTCGCGTCCCCACTTATGCCGAAATCGTCAGCATCAGCGGTGCCAAGCAGGAGGGCAAGCCTACCCCCGACGGTGAGTACAATTTGTATACCGTTAAGCTGAACGGGATTACCTGCGACACAGAGATCTCTGTTGTTGGCAACAAGCTCTCCGCCATTGAAATGATTATTTCTGACGGACAAGGATCCTTGACCATCACCGACTCCTTCAAGTACGCCTTTGAGGATATCACCTTTACCGCCCCCTCTGTCGGTCGTTACATGATATTCTCCACCTCTCATGAGACGGTGCAGTTTGGCTTGGGAGAGATGGGAGATGACGGTTATCCGATTTACACAAAGGTCTACTATATGGATATCACCGAGCCGGGTGAGTATTCCCTCCAGTCCCGCTACTTCCCCTGGTCGGTACCCGAAGACGGAAAGTTGGACTATACCTATATCGTCGCCAGGATCGACTCCGAGATTACACTCGGGTCTCTGCGCGCCGAAGGCTATACCCTGCCCACAAACGCCGATGTGACGGTATATTTTACCGCACCCAAGGCAGGTAAGTACCAGATCAGCTCCTCCACTCTGGGCATGGCTTGGAACGACTATATCCAGGATTCAATTGTAGTTACCGCTACTGAGGACAATCAGCTTATGTCCTTTACAGTCCGATATGAAAATACTACTCTCCCCTCCTTTGTTTTTGACTGTGACATCGTCTCCATGGAGGCTACGCCCTTGCAGGAGGGTGAAAACACCGTCACAGCGCCCTATGGATCTTATCTGGCTGTTTCTGTGACCGCATCTCAGGCAGGCACATACATGATTCAGGCGAATAGTCCCTACGTCCGTTTCTTCCTGTGGAATGAGGACACAAGCACCATGCAGGGTCAGGGAAGAACATTCACGACCGATTTGAAGCAGGGAGATAAGGTTAATCTTTACATTTCGGTGGATATTTATGAGTACGATGGCACCGAGGATATTACGGACACCGTTACCGTTACTTGTCTGGGCCACGTTCCTACCGGATCCGGTATTTATGATGCCAAAGCAGGTGTCCAAAACGGCTATGTCAGTGAGTTTGTGGCTTCTGACTTTGTATTGACTGCCTTAAACGGTGATCTGCTCAGCATCGACGGCGGTAACACGTGGGTAGAGACCGCTCAGTTATCCGTGGCCGACTACGGCTATATCACCTATTGGGTTAAATCAAACAACAACTCGGACACTGTTCAGATCAGCGTAGAGCGTATCGCCTACGAATTTACCTTGAACGTGGGGACTTACACCCATAACATGATTCCGGGCAAGGAATACACAGTTTTCCTCCGTGGCACCGCCGACGAAGCACACTATGTGAGCTATATTTTGAGCTGGAATAACCCGGATCTGGCGGTTTCCTTTGGCGGCACGTCCATTACATCCGGTGGCAAGATCGACCGATACAGCGAGTATTACAGTCTTGTTATGGTGTATAACGGCATCTCAGCAGCGGATGTTCAGTTTACCCTCACCGACCCTTACGTTCCTAACAGCGGAAACGAGGGGAACGAGGGAGCCGGTGACGGAAGTACTCTGAAAATGGGCAACAACGCCATTCATGTATCTGTAGAGAATAACTTCTGCGCAGGCACCACCGCGGTTTTCACCGCGGTGACCGCAGGCACCTATATCATTTCTCCCGCCAACGGTGAAATGAACGCCGACGTGGTAATCTCTGACGACTTCTCCTCCGAGAGCGTCGTGATGCCGTACGTCTTTACATTGGATGCGGGAGAAAGCGTGGAATTTATCGTCTTCACAACAGATATAATGAATCTGACCGAGGATACCATTGACCTGGTTATTACCAAGAAATAAGCGCTCCGAAAGGAAATCAATACCATGAAACATTTCCGTTTAATTACGGCACTCCTGATCACAGTTCTGTCTGTACTGACACTCATAGGTTGCAATAGCAAGGGGACCGCTGACACACTCCCCGATGATACAACCGCCAGGGAAAACTCCCCCACCACCGAAGCCCCCACCGAGGCTCCTGTTCCGAAGATCGACGTTACAATTCAAATCAAGGATCAGGACGGAAATCCCATGGCTGAAGCTGTGATTACCATCCTCCCTGTCAACGCAGATGGTGAATCTGCTACATTGACTGCCGACAATGACGGTAAGCTTTCCGTCTCACTTCCTGCGGGCGAGTATACTGTCCGTTTCGACGTTCTGCCTGAGTATGTCCTTGGTGTGGAAACCACACTTACGGTAGCAGCTAATATGGAACCCGTCATTCTGGAAGTAACGGATAATACCCCCAACGGTTCCGAGGATCGTCCCTTCGTCATAAATGAGGATACCATATCGGTGAAAATCCCCGCCGACACCACATACCATTTTACCCTGTTCGGTGCCAATAACCGTACTTTGACCTACATTCATACTGACGTGATCCTTATGTACAATGAGGGGGTTTACCATCCTGATGGAGCCGGTCTTCTGGAGGTTCGTATGTCTACGGCTTCACCTCGCGACCCTGCCTTCTTTGCTCTCAAAAACACAGG
>JAFQOC010000497.1 GCA_017420845.1 Clostridia bacterium | reverse complement strand
GGTGACCGAAATACCTCTCTTCTTCTCGATCTCCATCCAGTCGGAGGTGGCGTGGCGGTCGGAGGAGTTGCCCTTGACCGCGCCCGCGGACTGGATCGCGCCTCCGTAGAGGAGGAACTTCTCGGTCAGGGTGGTCTTACCCGCGTCGGGGTGGGAAATGATGGCGAACGTCCGACGACGCTCGATCTCCTGCTTGAAGTCTGCCATGTGGGTGGGTTCCTTTCTTTTATCGACTATGATCGATCCAATATCCAAACACAAGCTGTCGGTAGGGGCGCACCTGCGTGTGCGCCCGATCGATCCGTTTCGGGCGCAAACATCGGTGCGCCCCTACCGATCCCCAAAAAACACTTATGAAAATATCAATCTTATTTATTATAGCCGAAAACGGGGCGGATGTCAATGGTGGGGCATACAAAATTTTGGTTGGATGGAGGACTTTTCCCGAACATCTTGACAAAAAAAGAGATAACCGCCCGCTCCTTCCAAGTTAAGGTGATTATCTCTTTTCTTGCTTAGGAAGCAACCGTCATCGACGGCCCCTTCGTACTCTTATTATACCGCAAAGGGACTGATTTGTCAACCCTTTTGCGGGATTTTTTATTTAGCTCGTAAATTCCTCAATATTACTGTTCACATGAGTATCAGAACGATAATCATCCTGGGAGGTAATCAGTACAGCGGTAAATACTATGGCAACCGTAGCTACAAAAGCTATTGCACAGCAGATGATACGGTTTCTTTCGTACTTTTTTGCCTTTTCGCGAATCACCCCCATATCTTCGCGGCTCTCAAAGCCCCGTGCTACCTCCTCGGGCAAACCGATTTCCCTATACAGATCTTCCTGTGTAAGCGTTGGGAATCTCTGCTCAACCTCACCGATCTGCATTCTGATCTCATCCAAAATCGCCCTTTTGACCGCCCTTTTACATACCAAGACCTTCTTCAGGGATTGCAAGTATTCACAGATCACCGTTTGGTTTTTCGTCTTCATCTATATGTACTCCTTGTATCAGTTGATTGGCTCCGTCATAGATCAGCAAAAACTGTCGGGCGGCATATTGGAGATATTCCTTCCCTGCTTCCTCTATGTGGTAGTAATTGCGGAATCTCTTTTCTCCCACCAATTCTTTGCGACTGGAAATCAAACCCCTTTCCTGCATACGGTACAGGGGACCGTACAGTGAGCCCTCTTTCACAATAAAGGTGTTACTTGTCCGTTCAGCTAACTCGGTTTTGAGCCTGTAGCCGTACATATCCTCATGAGACAACAGCGACAGAATGAGTATTTCAATCAACCCACATTTGATATTTTCTTCCACATCGTCCTTCCACGACATATGCTCATCCGCCTCCTTTCCCGATCTATATCTGTATTATACTCGCATAATACTAAAATGTCAATACTATTTTCAAAATACTATATTGACAAATGTAAACAGGCATGGTATAATGAAACAAACACCATCCCCAATCACATCACAACGGAGGAATTTGCCATGAAAAAGATCGGTAGCTTTATCATCAACTCGTTCATTCTCTTTTGGAGTTATTTCTTGACTTCTTTTCTGTGCCTGATGGTATTGCAGACCTTTATGAGGCTAATTTTTGATGCAGATAGCAAGTGGGAATTCGCATGGAAAACCTTGGTCATGTACGCTTTCATGCTCATTACCTGCATGGTCCATTTGAAGGTTACTGCCTCAACCCACAAGACCAAATACCTTACCTACATGAGTGGCAAGGAGTGGAGCCTCAAGGAGACACTGGCCTATGTTCTGAAAAACACAGATTTCTGGCTCAACACCATTGGCTTTGCAATTTGGCCTATCATCATTCCCAAGTTTTTCGGCGCCATCCAGCGGCTCTATGTTAGTGCTACATTTTTGGAGACCTTCCCCCGCGCCATCCTCGCTATTCCTACAGTGTCCCTGCCCATCGTAATCCTGTCCTTGGCGGGATGGGTACTGACTTTGCGCACATGGTGCATGGGGAGGTTACACAAGTAACTGATATGACAAATGACCGTCCTCGCATGGAGGGCGGTCATCTTCTTGCGTAAGAAACTCAAAACTCCCGCGCCGCCTCCCGCAATCTCTCGCAGAGCGCGACGAAACGGGGATGCTCACGGATGGGGTCGTACCGCTCCTGCTTCATCTTGGCCGCGAAGTAGTAGGCGTGATTGGCGCACCGCAGATCGTCGAACTCGTCGCTTGCCTCGGGATAGACCAGGCGGTCGGTAAGGGGCGAGGTGAAGGGATCCCCGGGCTTGGCTTTGTCGGCGGCTATGACGTGATCGTACATCAGCTCCAGCCGATCCAGGGTCTCATCGGTCTTGCCCTGGGCGATCAGATAGGTGGCAATGACGCGGTGGACGTAGGCTACGCTGGCGTGGAAGTAATTCAGATCGTCCCCGAACACCGTGCGGTAGAGGTCAAGGATCTTTTCAAAGTATTCGATCTTTCGGTCCCAGCCCTCGGGCTCGTTGGGCATGACGTAGGCCACGTACTCGGTCAGCTGACTGCACAGGGTCTCGGTCAGCCGCAGGATATAGTCCTGGGCGGGGAGGGGATCGTCACCCAAAAAGTAGCTGAACAGGCTGGAGCGGACGCCCTCCCGGCAGTACCGCATGGACGGGAGCTGACGAATGGCCCGTTCCGCGCGGAGCCGGTCCTGAAAGCCCACCACGTACAGGGCGGCCAGGGTCTCCAGGGTGCCGTTGCGGAACTCCTGGTCGTCGGTGCGCTCGATGAGCGCCAGATAGAGCTTTTCGGCCTCCTCCAGCTCCTTTTGGTGGGCGGGAGCCTTCCCGTCCCACATATAGGCGCGGCAGAGGGTATCGGCCAGATGGGCTTGGATCTTTTCGTCTGAGGGGAACTCGGCGGCAAAGCTGCGGGCGGTGCGGATGTCTTCCTCGCCGTCCGCGCCTGTCTCGCAACAGCGGGCGATGGTATCGTAGATCTCGGCACGGCGCCTCTCCCGCTCGCTCAGCTTCAGCCCCAGCAGCTCGTCGGTGCTGACCGAGAAAAACTCCGCGATGGAGGGCAGAAGCTCGATATCGGGGTAGCTGGTCTCGGACTCCCAGCGAGAGAT
>JAFQOC010000496.1 GCA_017420845.1 Clostridia bacterium | reverse complement strand
TCTTCTTGCGCTACCGCGCGCGCCGAGGCGCTCCAGGCCGCCCTCGGCACTGCCGGCCACCCCTATTTTATTTTCACAGGGGGGCTGCGCCCCCCTGTGATCCCCCGCATCTCTGCAAGGGGCCAGAGATAAACTCCCCGATAAACCCCAATTTTCCATGATGTACAATCATCTGACAAAATCCACATTAAGGAGATCCCCATGAACAAGCCTTTTTCCGATTGGTTTTCCCGCCCGCCTGCTCATTGCCATGACGGCGTGTACTACTTTGACTCCGACCGTGATGCAGACTACTTTGATGAATCCAATGTGGCGATTTGGCGGGACGGAAGAATGAAGCGCAACTTTCACAGCGATTTCTTCCTTAATAACCCCGCCTCCCGCCGTCTCGTGGATCACATCGTCGGGCAAGGCGTTCCCGTGGTGGAGATCGCTTGCGGTCCGGGTATGGGACTTACTCCATCGGTGAAGCGGTTGGCACCGGATCACGTATGCCTGGCAACAGACGCAAGCGCCCTTGTGATCGAGGAGTGGAAACGGTATCTGGACGAAAACGAGGCTGTCGGGAATCTGGAACTGGCCCAGTTCTCGCTCATGGATATTCCCTTTCGGGATCATACAGTCCCCGCCTATTCAAGCTATATCGGGTTATCCTCTACGCGCAGCGGCGAGGAGGGACACGAGCGGGCGTTGCGGGAGATCTACAGGACCTTGATGCAAAACGGTTTCCTGTATACTGTCGAAACGACGTGGACGGACACCGAGGCCATGCTCCGGGTGTTCCGTGAAACGGGAAAGACTCCGTGGAGCGGACTTGGCTCGGATCACTGCGCCCCCACGTGGCGGGAGAGGTTTCTGCATACCGGCTTTGAGATCCTGAGCGAGGAGATATTCGAGTCCCGCACACTGACCGCTGACGATAATGAGTTAGGCGAGGCCTCGGAACAGCTGGGAATAGAGATCGGCGTATTTTCCAAGGCATATATTTTACAGAAGCATTGATTTTACCACTAAGGTGGCGGCCTCAAGACCTGCGCCAACCTTCTGATATATGGGTTAGTCCGGTTATCCAAGCACCGATACAAGAAAACCGAGAAAGGAGAACAAAAAATGAAAAAGATTCGCCGTAAAACCGTCATCATTTTGGTTGCCGTTGTCCTACTGTTGTTCCTCCCCATTCCATCTCCCGCCGCAAGCGACGGCGGCACGGTAGAATTCCGCGCCATGACCTACACAGTGGTGAAATGGCATAGGATATTGCCTACAGCCGACGCAAGCGGGAAAGCGGATATGTATATCAAGACCTCTGTGTATTGGTTCCCCCACAATTTCAAGGACATTGATGATCTGTGGGAGCTGGAGATGGAGTCGGATTGAGCCTCGCTCACGGATGATGACCGACGTTCCTGCGCCCCAATTCAACAAAAATCACGGCCGTCCTCTTGACACAGGGCGGCCATCATGCTATAATTAGGACAACGAAGTCGGGCCCCACACGCCCGGGAAAGGAATTCCCGAACAAACACCGTCGGGAAAGGAAAACACTATGGCAAACAAACTGAGAGTCGGTATCGTCGGCGCGGGCAACATCGCCACCTCCGCCCATCTGCCCTCCTATATGGAGCTCACGGACAGCGTTGAGGTGGTTGCGATTGCGGACATCGTCCCTGAGCGGGCGCAGGCCGCCGCCGAGAAGTTCGGCATTCCTCACTACTTCGCCTCGGTCGAGGAGCTTCTGGAGAACGTGGAGGTGGATTACATCGACATTTGCACCTGGACCGCCGCCCACGCCCCCGTGTGTATCGCCGCCGCCAAGGCCGGCAAGCACATCCTATGCGAGAAGCCCCTGGCCGCCAACCTGGAGCAGGGTCTGGCCATGGAGAAGGCCGTCCGCGAGGCCGGCGTGCAGTTCATGCTGGCCGTGGTGACCCGTTACGGTGCTGAGGCCATCAAGTGCCGCGAGCTGTACGATCAGGGCGTATTCGGTGAGATCTACGCCGCCAAGTGCCGTTACGTCCGCCGCAGAGGCACTCCCAGCGGCTGGTTCACCGACAAGGAGCTGGCGGGCGGCGGCCCCGTGCTGGATATCGGCGTCCACGCCATCGACCGCACGTGGTATCTGATGGGTCGTCCTACCCCCGTATCGGTATCTGCCGAAACCTCCTACCGTATCGGTGACTTCCAGACCAAGGGCGTTGTCCGCTGGAGCCCCTTCGGTCAGGGTAACGGTGTGTTCAACACCGAGGACTCCGCTATGATCTTCTTCCGCTTTGAGGGCGGCAAGACCATGATGGCTGAGGTGGCGTGGGCCATCAACGGCGAAGAGGCCAACGACGTGGTGCTGTTCGGCAGCAAGGCCGGCTGTACCTTTGAGCCCCTCACCGTCTACGGCGAGGATGAGGAAGGATACCTCTCCGACGTTCGCCCCGAGGTTACCCCCAACAACTTCTTTGTGGAGGAGCTGCGCCACTTCGTGGATTGCCTGAACACGGGCAAGACCCCCGTCTCCCCCATGGAGGACGCTCTCACCGTCCAGAAGATGCTGGACGCCATCTACCGCAGCGCCGAGGCTCACGCCGAGGTCACCATCTGATCCTTTGCGGAAATGACGACTGCACGGGTCGAGAGATGCTCGCGCTTCGGGCGCACACATAGGTGCGCCCCTACCGAGCCTTCGAAGGCCCTGCGCCCCCACAAAACCAATTCCCCCGACACACGCTTTTGGGTGTCGGGGGATCATTTTCATTTTAAGAGGGGAGGCTCATGCCTCGGGATTCTCAACCACGAATCGGTTCAGATGGGCAAACAGCTCCTCGGCCTTCGCGCCGTGATAGATGAGTTTCACGGGCTTGGTCAGATCCAAACTGAAAATGCCCAGCAGGGAGCGGCCGTCCACCTTGTAGCGACCCGACTCCAGATCCACCTCGCCGTCAAAGGCCAAGAGGGTCTTGACAAGGCTGTAGACGTCTTCGATGGTGATGAGCTTGATGTAAACGGATTTCATGATGGTTTCCTTTCTGCCGATAAACGGCGCGGACCATCGGCTTTTTGGGGGTCGATGGGGCTTGCTGATTTGACGTGTCACCGTCTTGATGACGCCCATATTATATACCCGTTTTCCCAAAATGGCAAGAGCTGAACTTCATGAATCTTTCAAAAGTTCTCCACAGATTTTTGAATTTTTTGCACAAAAGTGTATATTCATTTTTGTATGCATTTAACAAGTTGCAATCCCGTTTGCGTCAAAAAAAGGAGGATCTTTCGGACGGAGAGGAGAAGACCGAGCACCTAAAAAAAAACACCGCCCGACCCTTTGGCCTGGCGGTATTTTGGTTTCAGAGACGCTTACTGCTTCTTGTCAGCCTTGCCGGAGATCATCTTGATCACAACAAGGGTAGCGATCATGAGCAGGATAGCGATGGGCAGGCAGATGAGCCAGTTCTGGATGAAGCCGGCGATGATGAAGGAGACGAAGGAGACGGCGGCCACGGTGATGGCGTAGGGGAGCTGGGTGGACACGTGGTTGACGTGGTTGCACTGGGCACCCGCGGAGGCCATGATGGTGGTATCCGAGATGGGGGAGCAGTGGTCGCCGCAGACGGCGCCGGCCAGGCAGGCGGAGATACCGATGACCATGAGCTCGGGCATGGAGCCGTCGGCACCCACCTGGAAGAGGGCGGTGACGATGGGGATGAGGATACCGAAGGTGCCCCAGGAGGTACCGGTGGCGAAGGCCAGCAGGCAGGCCACGATAAAGATGATGGCGGGCAGCAGCATGGTCAGCCCCTCGGCGGCACCGGCCATGAGGTCGTGGACGTAGACGGCGGCACCCAGGGTACCGGTCACGCCATTCAGGGTCCAGGCGAAGCACAGGATCAGGATGGCGGGAACCATGGCGCAAAATCCCTTGGGCAGGGAGGCCATGGCGTCCTTGAAGGAGATGACGCGGCGGGCGATGAGGTAGATCGCGGTGAAAATGACGGCCACGGCAGAGCCCAGAGCCAGGCCCACAGAGGCGTCGCAGTTTGCGAAGGCATCCACGAAGGAGGTGCCGTCGAAGAAGCCGCCGGTGTAGATCATGCCCACGATGCAGGCGATGATGAGGAAGACCACGGGCAGAACCAGGTCGATGACGCGGCCCTTAGCGTTGTACTCAGCCTCCTCGCCGTCCCCCGCGTGACGCTCGCCCTCGGAGAAGATGTCGCCGTTCAGGGCGTTGATCTCATGCTTCTTCATGGGGCCGTAGTCGAATTTCAGCAGGGTGATGACCAGGATCATGACGATGGTCAGCAGGGAGTAGAAGTTGTAGGGGATGGCCTTGATGAACAGGGACAGGCCGTTGACCGAGACCACCACGCCTGCCACGGCGGCAGCCCAGGAGGAGATGGGGGCGATCATGCAGACGGGGGCGGCGGTGGCGTCGATGAGGTAGGCCAGCTTGGCGCGGGAGATGTTCTTGCTGTCGGCCACGGGGCGCATGACGCTACCCACGGTGAGGCAGTTGAAGTAGTCGTCCACGAAGATGAGCACGCCGAGGGCGAAGGTAGCCAGTTGGGCGCCCACACGGGTCTTGACGTGGCTCTGGGCCCAGGCACCGAAGGCACGGGAGCCGCCTGCCTTATTGATGAGGGCGACCATCATACCGAGGAGCACCAGGAACATGAGGATGCCCGCGTTCCAGGCGTCGGCGGTGGAAGCGATGAAGCCGTCGCTGACGATGGTGGTCAGGGTGCCGACGGGGTTGAAGTTGGTGGCCAGCAGCGCGCCTGCCAGCACGCCCACGAACAGGGAGGAAAAGACCTCCTTGGTAATCAGCGCCAGGATAATGGCGATGACGGGAGGCAGGAGGGCCAGGTAGGTGGCGTAGTAGGGGGTGTCCACGGTGGAGAGGTCCTCCAGGCTGCCGCCGTCGGCGACGTAGGCGTCTACCTGCTCCTGGGTCATGATGAAGCCGTCGGCGTCCATGTACTGACCAACGGCACCGTTGTCCACGATGAGGGACAGCACCACGAACAGCACCAGGAGGACGGCGATCACGACAGAATTGAGAATGATCTTGCGCTTCATGATTTTCTGTGATCCTTTCTTTTTTGTTTTCTGTATCTGCGGGGAAATGCTACACAGGGGTCAGGCAAAAAAACGGGAGCCGCAAAACGCACGGCTCCCATAAATATCCCAAGAGATTTATGTCCCGATAGCGCTCCACAGAACTCTGTGACAGTGCGCAGAATCTTCTCCTGCACCCCAACACGCCCCGCCCGCGGCGGCGAGACCCGTTTCGGCGATCTTCCCTTTTGAACGGCGGTTCCGCACCGCTTGACCCGTTCGACTCTTGAAGACCGCGCCTCTACCTTGTATGATACAACATTATACACAATGGATCGGGGTTTGTCAAGGGATTTCGGAAAAAAAGTGTTGTTTCATGGGGATTTTTTGGGGGCTGTGTTGGTTGTCTGTAAATTGGGGTTTGTCGGGCTGTTTGAAAGGGTAAAAATGCCCATGACGGTAAACTCCCCCACCGCCTGCGGGCGGAGCCCCCTCGGGGAGGGAGCCTTGGGGCGCGGGTAAGAATCGCTTGTCGGGTAACGAATTTCCGCGGGTCTGGGCAAAAGGCTCCCTCTCCGAGGGGGCTCCCGCGAAGCGGGTGGGGGAGTCATCACGAGAAGTGAGGCACTCTTTTCTGTCAGACCGACAAACCCAAATTTGAAACGCTCCCCCAAAAACAGTCATGAAAAAAGCTGAAACCTATTGACAAACCCGCACGTATGATGTATAATAATTACATCAAGCGATCAGTAGAACGCAACTAAAAGATAAAAAGCCACGAAAAGGAGGCTATCATGAAGCAACCGCCGAAAAAGCTCCCATTTTACAAAAAGCTCCTGTCCGACCAAGGCTTCGGGTGGGGCATCGGCCTCATCATCGCGGGATTCGTGTCCATGTGCATCTTGGGTATTCTGCCCTCCGCCGTAACCGACGTGGTGATCCTGTCCATGCTCCCCTTCCTGCTCATGGGCATCGGCGTTCTCTACTTCGCCTTTATCCACTCCTCCCGTCCCACGGTCATGGGGCGAATATTGGCGGCGGCCTCGGTGGTCAATATGCTCCAGGGTGCCCTTCTTCCCTTCCCCCGTCTGACCATGCTTCTGTCGGCGATCCTGCTGGTGGCCCACGCCGCCTACTGCGCCCGCTACCTGTTTCTGTCGGCCTACCTGTCCTACCGTCCCGCGCTGAACGGCTATCTGTTGATGTTCGAGGTGCTGATGACCGTCGTAGGGGTGACGACCTACACCTTTGTGGAGCCGACCAAATTTCTGCACCTCTGGGAGATCCCCCTGGTCCTGTCCCTGCTGCTCACGGGGGTCACGGTGTTCTTTCTGGTCAAGGGCACTATTGAGCTGAAGGACGACAGGCTCTCCGAGCGCATCGCGCTACCCTGTATCGTCCTGCTCATGGGCTTTATCCTTCTGACCTTTACGGCGCAGAATCTCAACTGCGCGCTGGATATGAGCAAGCCAACCTCCTACACCGTTACGGTGAAGGACAAGCACCGCTCGGCGGGCAAGATGACCCGTTGCTTTCTGACGGTCACGGTGGCGGGGCAGGAGCTGGAGCTGGACGTGGCCGCGTCGGATTATCGGGAGACCGAGGTCGGGGATCCCGTGGTGGTGGAGGTCTATGAGGGGGCCTTCGGGAAGGCCTACTGCATCCTGCGGGAGCTGCCGTAGCATTCCCCCCATAACACCACATCTTTGAACCTCCCACTCATGATACGGTAGGGGCGCCATCCTCGCAAGCTCGGGGCGTGTGCGCCCGAAGCAGAGATACAGATAGGGCGCACACATAGGTGCGCCCCTACCCGATTTATGGAAAGCCCTGACGATACATGAAAACAGCCTCCGTGGGTTTTTGTACCTGCGGAGGCTGTTTCTATGGAGTTGAGTCACGCCAAAGACGTGTTTCCCGCCTTCTTGACCGCCTCACGGATATAGGCCAGATCGGGACGGATGGCGTCGGCAAAGTCCTCGGGCATCCAGTCCACGGTGTCGGGATCCACCCTGCAGAGGGTCTGGGCCCAGGTGAGTGCGGCGGTATAGCGGCCGTGGCTCTCGCTCATGTGGAAGCCGTCGCGGGTGACGGTATCCCCTACGGGGGTAGCGCGGAGGTTCTGGATGGCGACGCCCGAAGGGATCACGCCCGTATAGGCAGGGTTGGGCAGAATTTGGGTCTGTACGGCGTTCACGATGGCATTATACATGGTTGCCTGATCGCTGTTGTAGCGGGGGAAGGCCCAGTGGTCGCTGTCGCTCTGGTAGGCCCAGGTCATGTGCCAGTACAGGACGGCGTTGGGGTTGCGCTTGTGGGTATTGACGTAGTCGATGACCTCACCTTGGCGGGCGTAGGTCTCGGGGAGGCCGCTGTCGTGGCTGGCCTGTTGGAGGGTGACGACGTCCCACTCCTCATCCAGAAGGCCGCGGGAGAAGGTCTGCTCGGACTCCCACGTCCAGACGCCGTCGGTGTTCTTGCCATAGAGGTAAGCAGGGGCATCCGAGGCAACGTTGTCGGCGTGGAGACAAACGGGACAGCCGCCGATGGCCAGGTTCCCCAGGATCACCTCCTCCACCCCGCCCGCACGGAGGACCTGCCAGAGGTATTCCATACCGTCTACCGAGAAGCTGTTGCCGATGGCCAGGTTCTTGATGCTCTTTTTCATGTCGTTGCTCCTTGTCTGTGGAAAGATTACGAGGTTGATGTCATTTCTAATTTGGGTTTGTCGGTGGGTTGGCACCGACCTTGATTAGCCTTCCCCATGCGGTGCCATCCGCAAGCGGATGCGGGGGACCGCGAAGCGGTGGATGAGGAGAGCCGCATACAGAAGCCTTCCGGGTGTAGATTATCATTGATAGGCAAGAGAAAAGCTGACACCAGGAAGGCAATCTGAAACCCGCTCTCCTCATCCGTCACCCGCTAAAGCGGGTGCCACCTTCCCCGCTGGGGAAGGCTAAGGAACGCGGCAC
>JAFQOC010000495.1 GCA_017420845.1 Clostridia bacterium | reverse complement strand
GTAGGGGGCGGCGCCTTCGACGCCCCGAAAAAAACATAGATCCGACAACATATTTTGGTCGATTGGTGACGGGCCGTCGTGGGCGCCGGCCCCTACCATAGGCTTTTCAACCGACCGCTAAACTGCAATTTGATTGATCGTCTGAATGATTACACAACAATTTGCCCCTCTCGCCGTTTCCATTCCCCAACAGCCCTGCCTCCCTTTTTCGGCACACACACCAAAACTTTCACATCCTTTTTGTCCAAAACGCACATTTCATTTGCAGAAAAAACATGGTATAATAATTCCGGGGTTTCCCATTTCACTTTCCCTTCCGGAAGACTACAGAGAGGAGACGAACGACTATGTCTAAATATTTAGTCAAGAACAAATATACCTACGAAAAGATCCGTCAGACCGACTACACCTACGCCCCCGATAACTGGACCCTGTCCCAAAACCACGAGGCGGGCCGCTTTATCTTCGAGGCCGCCGAGCCTCTATGCGCCCTGACTCTTCGCAACGGCGCGGCCCCCGTGGAGATCGTTCTCACCCCCGAGCAGGGCAAGCGCTTTGCCGAGGTGTCGGGCTTCATGATCTCCCAGAAGAAGGGCGAGGGGATGCTCTGCCGCGTGACCCTCTGGGGTCAAAATGGTGAGAGCTTCTGCTCGGTCTGCTACATGACCGAGAAGCCCCGCCTGTTCTCCACCCTGAAGATGGGCTTCACCCCCGTCCGCATGACTCTGGAGACCAAGGCCTATGACCCCTGCTGGGAGGTCCCCGAGGTGGAGGTCTCCCTGTCCTACGGCTTTGTCCTGAACACTCTCGGCGAGGTGGGCGGTCAGTCCCACTTCTACACCGTGGAGGGCGGCACCCTGACCGATCGGGGCGGCGCCATGGTGCTGGGTCTGCAAGGCGAGACCCGTTTGACCTCCCCCGTCTTCCCCAACAACTCGGACACCGTCTACAACATGGTCATGCCTCTCCGCAACACCGTGTTCATGGTCATCGAGAACCGCTCCACCGCCAAGCAGGCCATCCTGACCTGGGCGACCTCCACCCACCCCTGGGGCACAAACGGCTCTATCGGGGTAGAGCTGGCGCAGGATCATGAGCCTCACGCTTACTACTTCAACCTCTCCCGACTCCCCGAGTTCTGCGACGGCCGCATGGCCCAGTTCGTCCTGTGTGCCGAGGGCGAGGGCGAGATCATCATCCACCGCTACACCTTCGAGCAGGAGAAGCCCATCCGCGAGGTGGGCTGTGAGGTGCTGTCCCTGACCGCCGATCCCGTGGCCGAGACCATTACCTTTACGGGGAAACTCCTGGGTACGCAGGCTCTGTCTGCCTATGCCGGCGGCAAGCTCAAGCTCTACACCACCACCATGGCCGACGAGAAGGATACCCCCGCGGGCAAGCGGCTTGTGGGCGCGTGCGCCATCCCTGCGGACGGCAAGGGCGAGGTGACCATCGACAATATCCCCCTGCGGGACGAGTACACCACCCGTCTGCCTTACCAGTTCGCGGTCTTCGCCGAGGCGGAGGGCAAGGCCCCTCTGTGGCTCTGCGACCGCTTCTACATTGAAAACTACGAGGATTTCGACAAGAACCCCTACCCCTTCGATCTTCCCGACTACACGGTTTCGGTCACCGACTTCGGCGCCAAGGGCGACGCCGTGACCAATGATACCGAGGACATCCAGGCCGCCATCGACGCCGTAGCCAAAGCGGGAGGCGGTCGGATCGTCCTCCCCGGCTCGTCCGATTTCTACGGCCGCCGCTATATCGTCACCAATATCCTCCTGCGCTCCAACACCGAGCTTCACTTCGAGAAGGGCGCCATCCTCTGGCAGTCCCAGCTGAAGGACGACTACGACTACGAGGTCACCTACGGCCACGACGGCGTCATCCCCGGCATCAACTGGACCCATAACCTCCACGTCTCCAACCTGCCTCTGATCCAGGCTGCGAATATCCACCACATCAAGGTGACGGGTCAGGGCACCATCCGTATGATGGACACGGGATCGGTGGAGGGCGTGGGTATGCCAGGCTACGCCACGGGCTGTCCTGACCGCATCCATTGCATCCCCCTGGGTTTCTTCTGCGTGGATCACTGTGTCTGTCAGGACGTGGAGATCACCCGCTCCAACAACTACCACACCGAGTTCAATCACTCCACCAACGTCTACATCGCCAACGTCAAGCTCCACGAGGTCAAGTGCGTCAGCGGCGACGGCTTCGGCGTGGCGGGGGCCAAGCATGTCTTCGTCAACCGTTGCTTCATGCAGTCCAACGACGACGGCATCGTCATGTCCTGCCACTACTACGATCCCCGCGGTATCCTGTGGTGGACCAACATGATGGAGGAGGACAACAGCTGTCGGGACATCACCACGGCCCACTCCTACATCAACTCGGGCGGCGGTAAGGCCCTGGCCTTTATCACCTGGGGTACCTCGGATCCCAACCAGGAGCGGGAGGAGATCGACGGGGTCTGCGCCTACGACAACTTCCTCACCTCGGTCAACCCCGTGGGCACCTGGCCCGACAACCCCTACGCCGGTAAGCAGCCCTTCGATAACACCGAGACCGACGACTATTCCCCCGTCAAGAACGTCCGCATTTTCGGCAACCGCTACGTGGGCAACTGCACGCTCGGCCCCATCGCCTGCACCAACGTGCTGACCGACTGCGGCGTCCATTCTACGAACCAATTCCGCAACGGTGACTTCACCCTGGGCGGCATGGCCAACTGGACCTACTTCCGCAACGGTAACCCCGCCTGTATCGACACCGTCATCTACGCCGACAAGGAGAAGGGCCGCATTTCCCACTTCGACTCGGGTGAGGTAGCCGCCGCCCAGGGCCTCCACCTGCTGGCCGGCACCCATACCGTCACCGCCGAGCTGCTGACGGGGGAGGAGGGAGCCACCCTCTATATCTCCCGCATTCAGACGGGTGAGATCATCGCGGAGAAAACCTTTATCTGTCCCCGTCCCACGACGGTCACATTGACCTTTGCCCTCTCGGCCGAGGACGCGGAGGAGCACGACGTCTTCATTGGCTTCAAGAGCGTTGGCAACGATCCCGAGAACTTCGCCATCTTCGACCGGTGCGTCCTCACCTCGGTGGTGGACGAGGAGGGACTTCTGAACCGCCGCAAAGCCGTATTCATGGAGCAGCTGAGCAAGGACTTCGTCACCGACGAGGGCGTGTCCGCCTTCTTTGAGAACGGCAAGCTTTTGGTGGGTCTGACCGCCGACCTCACCACCCGCTATCTCCCCGTTCGCGGGGACAAGGCTCTCTTCGCCATCGAGGCCGCCGTCCGTCCCGAGCATTACGACTACAGCCGCGATCTGGTGGGCTACGGCTACCGCTTCTCGGTCCGCGACGGCGGAAGATCCTACCGTGAGCTGCGCTTCCGTGTCAGCCGTCAGGTTCTGGAGCTGGTGGACGTGGCGGAGGGAGTGGAGACCACCCTCTACTACCGCGACCACTTCTTCTTCACCTCCAACGACTTCCACATCTTCCGTATCGAGACCGCGCCCTCCTGCGTTTCCATCTGGATCGACGGCTCCCAGTACGCCGTGGTGGATTGCCCTATGATCGAGGGTGGCGTGGAGTTCGTCATGACCGACACGAGGGTGTCGCTGTACAACTTGCGGGTGGAGTGATCCGCTGTATTCTATAACCGCGGAGGATACTTCTCCGCGGCTTCCCCATTGAAAGGAGAATGAGCATGGGACTGTTTGATCTGTTTAAGAAGAATCAGAATGCCGATGAAATGGAGGTTTCCGCCGCGGATATGGATCCCGATGACGTGGTGTTTCCGGCGTATGACGCTATTTTGGAGAAAAGCCATTACGGCGACCGTGCTGAAAAGCTGAACCCGCACGAACGGGTGATCCTCGTGGTGCGTTTGGTGGAGGACGAGGTCAATAATGGCGGTTTCTCCCAGTTTATTTACAACTCCAGCGGTAGCTTCGCAGGGGATGTGGTCGCGTCCATGACCGCCATCGGAGCCGTCAAGACCGCCGAGATCTGCCAAAGAGCATTGTCCGCTTTCGGTACCGAGATCCCCGTGGACCGCGAGGTGCGGCAGGCGCTTCTGGACCAAAAGGAGGAGGAGGGCATTAACGAGATCCTGGACGAATGCGACGATGCCTTCTATGCATACGAGGAGGATCTGATCCGCCTTTGCTGTGCGTATATTCTGGCGCATAAGGACGCATTTGATCCATGTGAATAACAAGACGCGGTTGCGCAAGGCTTGCGGATCGAGTAATATTCGCCCATAAGAAAAGAACCCCGACAGGTTTTGTGCCTGTCGGGGTTCTTCGCGGGAGGAAGGATTTCAAATTTGGGTTTATCGGCGCGTTTCTTTGCCTTCCCCATGCGGTGCCATCCGCAAGCGGATGCGGGGGACCGCGAAGCGGTGTGATGAGACCGAGTAAGCTCGGCGAGCATTTGTAGATCAGCGTATCGGGTGTATAACCAACTTTCCTACAGCTTTCC
>JAFQOC010000494.1 GCA_017420845.1 Clostridia bacterium | reverse complement strand
CCCTTTGAGTATCTGGACGAGTCGGGGGAGAACGCCAACCGCGAGAAGCTGGCCCGTGCCGAGGCCTTCTACCGCGAGAGGAATATGATAGACTGATCCCCACGCCAACGGCTATTCTCCCCGAAAGGAGATGTTTTCATGAAAATCTTTACCGATCCAACCGCTGTCCGCCTGCCCCTGACCTTTGCAAGCCCCGCCCAAGGTGTGGCTCTGGTCAAGGAAAACGAGCGGGACTTCGACGCCCGTCTGAACACCGCCGCCGAGGCCATCTGCGCCGACTGCGTGGCCCACGGCGTGAAGGTCATCCGCCTGTCGGGTCCCACCTGCGCGGGCAAGACCACCACCGCCGACAAGCTGACCGCCGTGCTGGAGGCCGCGGGACGGGTGGTGTACCCCATTTCCATCGACGATTTCTTCTACGGCCGCGACGTGCTGGAGGCCATGGCCGAGAGCCGCCCTGACGGCAAGCTGGACTACGATTCGGTGGCCGCTATTGATCTGGCTGCTCTGGAGAGGTGTGTTCGCGATTTGATGGAGACGGGGAGTGCCCGCATCCCTGTTTTTGATTTCGTTACGGGCTATACCACCGAATACCGCGACCTCGCGGTTCCCGAGGGCGTGGAGCCCATCTTCCTCTTTGAGGGCATCCAGGCCGTGTACCCCGAGGTGGCCGCCTTATTTACGGGGATCCCCGAGCGGAGCATCTTCATCAACGTCATGAAGGAGACGGTGCTGGTGGACGGGGAAGGGAACGAGCGTGTCTTTTCTCCCGAGGACATCCGTCTTATGCGGCGGCTGGTGCGGGATGAGGCCAAGCGGGGCACCTCCCCCGATTTCACCCTTACCCTGTGGCACAGCGTCCGCGACAACGAGGAGGCCTCCATCTATCCCTATGCTCACACCTGCGACTACGGCATCGACTCCAATATGGAATTTGATATCCATATGCTGGCGCCTCATTTGCGCCGTATCTTCGCGGTGAAGCCCTGCGATGGACAGGAGATCGAATGGGCGGAGCGTATTCTCGCCTCTGTGGAGGACGTAGAGGGGATCGATGCCGCCTGTCTGGCAGAGAATTCCCTGTATCATGAGTTTATCCTGATATAATCATCCCTGTTGTGGCATACCTTGTTAGGAATCTATTCAGCGAGGTATGCCATGGAACTCCATACAACCGTCAAGCGCCCCTCCTTCCTGTCGGGAGCGGGCATTCTGACCCTGTCCGCTCTCACCGTCAAGGTCATCGGGCTTTTCTACCGCATTCCTCTCCTTCATCTCTTGGGCACCGAGGGAATGGGCTACTTCAATACCGCCTATGAGCTGTACGCCCTGTTCTGTGTTATCTCCACGGCAGGACTCCCCGTGGCCATGTCGGTGCTCATCGCTACCTTAGAGGCTGAAGGAAAAAAACGAGACGCAGGACGGGTGTTTCGGGTGTCGCTTGCCCTTTTCGCGGGGGTGGGCTGTGTGGGAACACTCCTGCTCTGGGGCTTGTCTGCCCCCTTTGCGACGCTTTTGGGCAGTCCCCTGTCCGCCGCCTGTATGCGGGCAATTTCACCCACCGTGTTCTTCATCTGCCTGTCCTCGGCCTTCCGAGGCTACTTTCAGGGCAGGCGCTCCATGCTACCCACCGCCATCTCCCAGGTCATGGAGGCGGCGGGTAAGCTGTTCCTGGGGTTGGCCTTCGCGGGCATTGCCCTGTCGCGAGGGGAAGCCTTGCCTGTGATCGCCGCCTACGCCGTCATGGGGCTTACGGTGGGGACAGCTCTGTCTGTGGTGTACTTGTACGGCCATAAGAAGCTGTCCGACCGTGGTGAGATAGATTTCCTTGCCAGTCGGAGGGACGCCGACCTACAGGCATGGGGGAGTTCGGATCCTTCCATCCCTGCCAAGGTCCCCGTCCTGCGGCCGCTGTTGGCCACAGCCATTCCCGTGACCCTGTCGGCAGGGCTCATGAGTTTCACAAAATGTATTGACCTGGCCCTTATTCTCCGCCGCTTGCAGGCTGTGGGCTATACCGCAACCGAGGCCACCGCCCTGTACGGATGCTATTCCACCTTGGCGGTACCCGTCTTCAATATTCTCCCCTCCCTGACCACCTCGGTGGCTCTCTCCGCCACCCCCGCTCTGTCGGCGGCTCTGAAAAAAGGAGGGGAAGGCGTTCCTGAGCTTCAAAAAACGGCGTTTTCCGCTTTGCGGATCACCCTGATCCTGGCCATGCCCGCCGCTCTGGGTATTTCGGTGTTCGCCGAGGATATACTGACTCTGCTCTTTCGGGGTCAGCCCGAGGCGGTGGCCCAGGCTACGCCGTGGCTTTCCTGCCTGGGGCTGTCGGTGCCCGCCGCCTGCCTGACCACGGTCACGGGGGCTATGCTCCAAGCCGCGGGGAAGGCGCAAAAGCCCATTATCTCCATGCTCTTGGGGGTGGGGGCAAAAATCATCACCGCCTACATTCTGTTAGGCCGCGACGGATGGGGCATGGCGGGAGCGCCTGTCAGCTCCCTGCTCTGCGATACCGTCATCGTAGTCTGCAATCTCATTTTCATCGCAAGATACGCCCCCGCTATGCTCCCCACGCTCCGTCAAAGTATGCCCATCGTAGCGATCCCCTCGGGTATGGCGGTGGGAGCGGTGGCCTTGACCAAGCTGTTGCGCTCCCTGTCGGGCGGACAAATCGTGACCCCACTCCATACGGTGGCAACCGTAGCCTGTGTGGCCTGCCTCTACGGCGCGGGAATGCTCATCGCCCTTTTGCTTGGAAAACGATTACCTATGAATAAAAAAGAAGGAACTACATCATGAATCAGCTGACCAAAGAACAGCGGGACCAAAGAGTCCGCTACCTGCTGGAAAAGACGACCCCCTATACCTTTGAGGATCTTGTGACCGTCGTGGAGCTTCTCCGGAGTGAGGGCGGTTGCCCCTGGGATATGGAGCAGACTCACAAGTCCATCCGCAATGATTTCATTGAGGAAACCTACGAGGTCATCGAGGCCATCGACACCGAGGATCCCATCTTGCTCCGGGAGGAGCTGGGCGACGTGCTGTTGCAGGTGGTCTTCCACGCCCGCATCGAGCAGGAGAAGGACGTCTTCGGCATGGAGGAGGTCTCCAACGACATCTGCGCCAAGCTCATACACCGCCATCCCCACGTGTTCGGTACCGTGGAGGTAGAGAACTCCGCCGAGGTGCTCCGGAACTGGGAGGCCATCAAGGGGGAGGAGAAGCAGAGAGTCACCGTCACCGACAAGCTCCGCGCCATCCCTCCCATGTACCCCGCCCTCATGCGGGCCCAGAAGGTGGGCAAGAAGGCCGCCTGCTTTGATTTTGCCAATGCCGACGAGGTCTACAAAAAGCTGGACGAGGAGATCGCCGAGGTGAAGGCCGCCGCCGCCTCGGGAGACCAAGCCGCCGTGGAGGAGGAGCTGGGCGACCTGCTCCTGACCGTCACATCCTTGGCCCGCAAGCTGGGGGTCAAGTCCGAGGAGGCTCTGTACCACGCTACCAACAAGTTCATCGATCGCTTTGAGCGCGTAGAGAACGCCGTGATGGACGCGGGGAAGGATATGGAGACTTTGACTATGGCCGAGCTGGACGAGATCTGGGATGGGATCAAGCACAAGCATGATTAAGACCACCCACACCCCTCTCAACCCTGCCGCCACCCTCCGCCACACCCGGGACACCCGCTTCAAGACCGCCCGCCTGAGCCTGGTCTGGGTCTTTCCCGCCAATGCTGAGGCCTCGCCCTTGACCACCCTCCTGTTCGGTATCTACCGTCGGGGGAGCGAGAACTACCCCCGTCTTGCCCTTCTCAACCGTCGTCTGGACGAGCTGTACGGTACCACCCTCTCCATCCGTAACTACCTTTACGGGGACAGTCACGTGGTGATCTATACTGCCGAGATGCCCGAGCGGGTTTTTCTGCCCCCTGCCGATGCCCACATGAATATCCTGGGCGGGGTTATGGAGCTACTGGCGGATATGGTTCTGCGCCCTTTGAGGGAGGCAAACGGCAACCTCCGTGCCGACGCCGTGGAGAAGGAGAAGCAGTCTCTGTGCGACAGCCTCCGCTCCCTCCGCAACGACACCCGCGCCTACGCGGGCAACCGCCTCCGGGAGATCATGTGCGGTGGCGAGCCCTACGGCATTTCCATAGGCGGTACCGTAGAGCAGGTAACCGCTATCACCCCCGCGCAGGTGACGGCGCACCATGAAAGTCTGCTCTCCCGTGTCCGCCTGGAGGTGTTCTATACCGGGCGGGCTATTGAGGACGAGGTGAAAGCAGCGTGGGACGCCGCCTTTGGCGGGTGGGAGCCTGAGCTCCTGTACCTGTCCGATACCTCCCCCCATTCCCCTTCCGAGTCCCCCCGTGCTCATACCGAGGACATGGAGGTCTCTCAGGGCAAGCTCTGTATGGGCTGGTCCTGTGGGGAGAATTTTGCCACCTTACGGGATGATCCCGACGCCCTGGCTGCCTACGCGGTCTGCAACGAGCTGTTCGGGGTCATGCAGAGCTCTCTGCTCTTCCGCCGCGTGCGGGAGGAGCTGGGGCTGTGCTACTTCTGCGACTCCGCCCTGGACATGACCAAGGGCATTCTGTGGGTGTCCTGCGGTGTCCGCCCCGACAAGCGGGAGGAGGCTGAGGCCGCCATCCGCGCCGAGCTGACGGCTCTGCAGGGCGGGAGGATTTCCCCCGCCGACGTGGAGCTGGCCAAGCTTTCCTTGCAGAACGCCTACCGTCAGATGGGGGACAGCCAGGCCTCCCTGGAGATCTTCGCTCTGAACCGTCTGTTGAACGGTACCCCCGACACACCCGAGGAAGAGCTTTCCCGCGTCATGAACGTGACGCTCACCGACGTGGCGCGGGTAGCCGCGACCTTCAAGCCCGATACGGTATTCTTCCTCAACGGCACCGCGGAGGGGGAGGAGGAGGACTACGATGACGGATACTGATCTGAAGCCGTATACCTGTGAACGGCTGGAGGAGGGCTATACCGAGACCCGACTCCCCTGCGGTCTGAGGCTCCTGGTTTGTCCCAAGGATCGGGCCACTTACCACGCCGCGGTCAGCGTGGGATACGGCTCCCTGGATCGCTTCGCGGGGGAGAAAGCTCTCCCCATGGGCACCGCCCATTTTCTGGAGCATAAAATGTTTGAGCGGAATCCCGCCCGTTTTCACGGCAGCGACAGCTACGATGATGATTTCGCCGCCTGCGGTGCCGAATCCAACGCCTACACGTCCCATGACCGCACCGTCTATTACTTCTCCTGCACCGACCGCTTTCCCGACGCCCTGACAGCTCTCTTGTCCATGGTGTCCGAGCTGTACGTCACCGCCGAGTCGGTGGCGAGAGAGCGGGATATCATCGCTGAGGAGATCCGCATGAACGCCGACGATCCCTGGGAGAGGTGCTGTGCCGACGCCCGCACGGCTCTGTTCGGCAGGCACCCCGTACGGGAGGAGATCTGCGGCAGCGAGTCCTCTCTGCGCCTCATTACCCCCGCTGTTCTCCGAGAGGCCTTTGAAATCTTCTACCGCCCCGATAACATGATCCTGACGGTCTGCGGACGGGTGACCCCTGAGGAGGTCGAAGCCATTGTCCGAGGCGTCATGGAGAAGCTCCCCGCAATGGAACGGGAGGATTTACCCACCGCCTCACCCCGTATCAGGGTTAAGCCCGAGGTCTTCTCGGCGCGTGTCACGACCCACCGTCCCGTCCCCAAGCCCATCTTCTGCATCGGGATCAAGTGTCCCGACCTGCCCGTGGGCAGAGAAGCCTTGTGGCGCAGGGATCTGACGGTGTCGGTGCTCTGCGAGACCCTGTTTTCCCATGCGGGAGATTTTTACAGCGACCTGTTTGAGCGTGGCCTCATCAGCCCCGGCATGTCCTACGGCTACCTGGTGGGGGATTCCCCCCGTCTGCCCGCACGTCTGGCCTACGGCTACTTTGATCTGTCCGGGGAGAGCGATTGCCCCGAGACTGTTTTTGAGGAGTTTTGCTCTTTCGTGGAGGATGTCCGCAAAAACGGCATCCCCGAGGAGGATTTTTATCGCGCCAAGCGCATTCTCTACGCCGAGTTCGTGGCCAGCTTCGACACCACCGAGGACATCGCGTCCCTTCTGGGCAGCTACGCCGCCGACGGACTCTGTGCCTACGACCTTCCTGACGCGCTGGACAGCATCACCCCGCAAGACGCGTGGGAGCTGTTCGATAAGACCTTCCGCCACAGTCAATATACCCTGTCGGTGGTTCTCCCTGCGGAGACGGCCGACTGATCCCATTGGGATCGGAAAGGAATTTCTATGAGTACCACAGTATCCTTCCCCGGCCTGGGCATTGGCGAGTTTTCGGTAGACCGTGTGGCCTTTGAGCTCTTCGGTAAGCCCATCTACTGGTACGGTGTGATCATCATGCTGGGCATCGTGGCTGCTTTTGTCCACGCCATCATCCGCTCCAAAAGAGAGGGCTTTACCACCGACGATGTGCTGGATATGGGCATTTTCACCGTCCTCTTCGGCGTCCTCGGTGCCCGCCTCTACTACGTGGTAACCACTCTGGATACCCACGAATACAAAAGCTTCATTGACGTCATCGCCGTCTGGGAGGGCGGTCTTGCCATCTACGGCGGCATCATCGCGGGCTGTACCGCGCTGGTGCTGACGGCGGTGTACAAGAAGATCAACCCTCTGAAGGTCATGGACGCTGTAGGCCCCGGTGTCATGCTGGCCCAGGCTATCGGCCGTTGGGGTAACTTCATGAACGGCGAGGCCTTTGGCTACGAGGTGGCCGAGGAAAGCTTTTTGTACCCCTTCCGCATGGGGCTGATCTCGGACTACACCGACACGGGCAGCACCATGCACTACTATCACCCCACCTTCCTCTACGAATCCCTGTGGAACATCGCGGGCTTCGTGTTCATCTGTCTCATCTACCGCAAAAAGAAGTTCAACGGTCAAATGGCTCTGACCTACTTCGCGTGGTACGGCTTCGGGCGGATGTTCATTGAGGGTCTGCGCACCGACAGTCTGTACGTGGGTCCCTTCCGTATCTCCCAGGTGGTGGGCGCTCTTTGCTTCATTGCGGGCACGGCACTTATGGTGGCGGGCTTTGTGCTGGTGCAGAAGGGGAAGCTGGACAAGTGGCTGACCGTCCGCTGGACGGAGGCTGTGCCTGCCGAGGGGGTGGCCGTGATCGAGGCTGATCAGGATGAGAACACCGCTTCCGGCGAGACCATCGAGGAGGACGCCGAGGAGACCGATACCCAATCCTATGAGGAGGAGGCTCCTCGCTCCCCCATGGACGGTGAGGATACCGCCGCAGACGATACCGATACTGAATAAGGAGAACCAAACCATGGCCAACATCATTGACGGAAAAGCCATCTCCGCCGCCGTCCGCGGGGAGATCAAGGAGAATACCCGAAAGTTCATCGCCGAGACCGGCATCACCCCCGGTCTGGCGGTCATTATCGTAGGCACCGACCCCGCCTCCCAGGTCTACGTCCGCAACAAGCGGAGAGCCTGTGAGGAGGTGGGTTTCTACTCCGAGGCCTACGAGCTGCCTGAAGAGACCACCCAAGCCGAGCTGGAGGCCCTGGTGGACAAGCTTAACGCCGACCCCGCCATCCACGGCATCCTCTGCCAGCTGCCTCTCCCCAAGCATCTGAACGAGGAGTCCATTCTGCTCCGCATTGACCCCAAAAAGGACGTGGACGCATTCCATCCATATAATGTCGGTAGAATTATGATTGGAAATCAAAAATTCCTACCTTGCACCCCCGCTGGCGTCATGGAGCTGATCCGCCGCTCGGGCATCGACTGCACCGGCCGTGAGTGCGTGGTGGTGGGCCGCTCCAACATCGTGGGCAAGCCCATGGCCATGCTCCTGCTCCAGGCCAACGGCACCGTGACGGTCTGCCACAGCCGCACCAAGGATCTTTCCGAGGTGACTCGCCGCGCCGACATTCTGGTGGTGGCCATCGGCAAGGCCGATTTCGTCACGGGGGACATGGTCAAGGAGGGAGCCGTGGTCATCGACGTGGGCATGAACCGCCGCGCAGACGGCAAGCTGACGGGAGACGTGGACTTTGCCACGGTTGCATCCAAGGCCTCCTACATCACCCCCGTTCCGGGCGGTGTGGGGCCCATGACCATCACCATGCTCATGCAGAATACCTTGACAGCGGCCATCGAGGCTGTTCGCGGGTAACGGAGGTTTGCTATGGCTACCGTAACGACCTGGCGCGTCTCTACAGAGGGGTGTGAGCATACCGTTACCTATTCCCTCAACAAATTCACAGGCAAAATGACCGTTACTCTGGATGGGGACGAATTTGTCCTGTCCGCAGGTTTTCTGTCCCTGAAGGCCGCCCGCCGCGAGCCCTTCCGCATCGTGGATGAGGAGGGGGAGGCCGAGCAGGCCATCCTTGTGGTGGATAAGAAGGGACGGGCGAGCCTTTTGTTCCGGGCGAAAGAAGTTGCGGCGGAGCAATAAATTGGGATGTAACTATTCAGCCGCTCATCAAATTTGGGTTTGTCGGTCTGTTAAATCTCGCGGTAGGGGAGGGGCTTGCTCCTCCCGAAATCCGCAAAAACATAAGATAACAAAAGCTTTTTTGTGTGGCGGGAGGGGCAAGCCCCTCCCCTACCCAATCTCTAAACAGACCGCAAAACAGCAATTTGAAAAATTGGCTGAATAGTTACATTGGGATTTATAGGGTTGTTGGTTTGTGCTGACCCTTGGGCATTGCCCTCTCACCCGCCTGCGGCGGGAGCTGTCTCGCTTCGGCTCGGTCACGACACGGCTCTGACTGCCACCGGCAGTCATTCACTACCGTGTCGCCGCTTCGCTACCCAGAGGGAGAGCCTTTCGTACTAAGCCCAGCACAAACCCGTTTCCCGACAAGCGTTTTCCCGCCGTTCTAAGGCTCCCCCTCTGGGGGTGCCTCCTCGCAAGCTCGGGCGCGCAGCGGTGAGAGGGCAAATAACGCGGGCAAGGCACAAACAAACAGTTCGACAAACCCAAATTTGAAATCCGAATGAATCGTTTCATCTGAATTTAACAGAGGTATCAGGCATGAAGTATTTCTACCATGGGTCAAATATCCCGGGGATAACACAGTTGGAAGCTCGCTCCATACTTCATAACACTGAAGAAAAAGTCGTGTACTTAACCGATTGTCTTCCGTATGCGCTTTTCTATATTTGGGATGCGGAGCATAACGGTTACAGCGGTAAGCATGTGACCGGCTGGGTCAAAAATGGCATGGCCTACTATGAAGAACAGTTTCCCGAGCAACTAAAAACTTTTTATCAAGGCGTTACGGGTAGTCTGTATTCTATTCACGATCATTCGGATATAAAACCCGTAGAGGGGAGAGACAACCTCTACTACTGTCCTGTTGGTATCTCCGTATCAAAAGCAGAACAGATTCCCGACATATATGAAGAGCTTCTGAAATATGAAGCGGAAGGACTGCTTACTGTTCTGCGGTACAACGATCAATCCATCGAAAGGCAAAAAGAACTGACGGATTTGATCGCTGGTGCTATTCGCAAAGCAAGTTTCTATGTAGATAATCAAGAACATCGGGAATTTATGAAAAGGTATTTTCGCAAGGCTTGGGAGATAGCCGAAAGCAATCGGTGAGTTACCAACACCTCCCCAAAATTTGTTGGGGTCGGTGTCCCCGACGGTCCGCAAATATCCTTTACCCGACAACGTGTTTTATCGGGGTGGAAACGGGGCGTCGAGGGCGCCGCCCCCTACCATTCCTGTTTTGAAGCATCCCGCCAACCCCAAACATGAATTATGAAAGGAGACCGCCTATGGGTGCCTTTGTTCATCTGCATTTGCACACCGAATACAGCCTGCTGGACGGCGCGTGCCGTATATCCGACCTCCCCGCGCGGGTGAAGGAGTGCGGTCACGATGCCGTGGCCATCACGGATCACGGCGTGCTGTACGGCGCGGTCTCCTTTTACGAGGCCTGCAAGAAGGCAGGCATCAAGCCCATCATCGGCTGTGAGGTCTACGTCGCGCCGAACTCCCGCTTCGACAAGACGGGTATGCAGGGCCGCGAGGGGGCTTACAACCACTTGGTCCTCCTTTGCGAGAGCATGGAGGGCT
>JAFQOC010000006.1 GCA_017420845.1 Clostridia bacterium | reverse complement strand
CGCGCGTCAGGGCGCTCAAGGCCGGTCTCCCTGCGGGTCGGTCACGCCGCGGCTCTGGATGCCACCGGCATCCATTCACTACCGCGTCGCCGCTTCGCTACCCCGACACCGCCGGCCCCCGCTTTTTATTGAAGGGCTTCGCCCTTCACCCGCTTTTGACGGGGGGCGGGGCAACTCCCCGTAAACCACAATTTTCCCTCCTCAACCACCGGTTGTCCCCCCATATCCGTTTTCTCACTTGCCAATTTTCCCGTCCTGTGCTATAATAAAGTCAGACCCACACCAAAAAAGGAGGAGCCGCCATGTCAACCCCCACCCCCGCGACCAATCCCGCCGCCGTCTCCGCCACCATCCGCCGCCTCCGCCGCGAGCGGGGACTGACCCAGGAGGCCTTAGCCCAAGCCGTGGGCGTGTCCCCTCAGGCCATCTCCAAGTGGGAGACGGGGCAGACCATGCCGGATATTACCCTGCTGTTGCCCATTTCCAAGGTGCTGGGGATCGGGGTCAACGAGCTGCTGGGGGGCGACCGCCGCAAAGAGCTGGAGGAAAGATTTCAAAAGGCACTCCCGTTTGGCGAGGAGTTTACTCTGCTGGTCTCCTTGGATGCCCTGAAGGAGTTCCCCGATGACAAGACCTTCCGTTACCGTCTTGCCTGTGATGAGAAAATTCTCGGTGAGCGTGACAGGTCTAAGATGGACAGAAAGCGCTTTCTTGATCGCGCCGTGACCCATTTCCGTGAGCTTCACAATGAGTATCCCGAGGAGGATACCTACGCCTCCATGCTGGCGGAGACTCTCTTTGCTCTGGGGAACCGCGAGGAGGCCATGAGGCTGGCGGCTGCCTGTAAGGATCCTCAAAAGGAGCTTGCCATGCTTTTGGAAGGGGATGAAAAACGCCGCTACCAACAGGAGAAACTCCGTCAGGACATGATGTCCTTCTGCGACAGGCTGATGGCCGACCGTAGCCGTGAAGCCTTGACGGCGGTTCACACCATTCTGGACACCATCCTGGGAGAGGATATCGTCTATTGGGGCAACACCCGTTGGAGCCTGTATACCCGGGAAGCCGAGCTGTGCCGCGAGGAGGGGGACACGGAGGGCTTCGCCTCCGCCTTGATCCGGGCCTACGAGGTGGCCAAAACGTATGACAAGATCCCCTTCGGCACCTATCCCTCCCGCGCGCCCCTGTTTGATCTTCTGTCTTACGAAGTGAATGCCCACGGAGCACTTTACGGTCTGATGGATGCCCTGCTGGACGATACCAGGGCTCCCTTGCTGGCCGATCCTGCGGCCGAGGGCTTGCGGCGGCGCATTGTAAGTGAGCAGGTCAACTGCCATCGCCTGTTTCGGCACGAGTGGATCGCCTACTTTCATTTCTGTCAGCGGCATATATGCGAATCGAACTATTACAATTTCAGTATCGTGTTTGATCTGCCCTACCATGAGAAAGATCTCATGGACTGGATGAAACGCTATCCCGGCTATGCCGGAGAAGCCATGCTGGGCTTCTACAAGGCCGCGGTGGAGGAGCTGGTGGGCGACGGCGTCATGAGGGGCTACGCCGCTTATTTCGGGAATGACCTGCTGGCTTATTGCAACTGCGGGGTCAAGGAAAAGTACAAGGTTCTCCCCCTTCCCGAGGCGGAGCAGGCCATCCCCACCGCCCCCGAGGGCGCAAAGATCCTCTCCATCGTGGAGATCTTGGTCTCTCGCTTCTTCCAAAACTGCGGGATCGAGGAAATGCTGTTGGATCATGCGCTGGCATTCGCCAAAAAGCAGGGCTACACCCACGCCGAGGTCTACCCCTTGGAGCGGATGGAACCGGACAAGGAACGGTTCAACGCCCTTCTGTCCCTCTATGAAAAAGCGGGATTTACGGTCATTCGCGACTTGTCAAGCGAGCTGGATGGACGGTATTTCATCATGCAGAAGGAATTGTAAACCGCACACATACGAAAACAGGTGCTTCCGTTGTGGAAACACCTGCTTTTTTTATGGGCGGGAGCGACTCACCACTCGATCCCGTTCCTCTTCTTGAACTTCCTCACCACAGGCTTCTCCAGCCACCGCTTGAATCGGAAGAACGCGTTCATCTTGTCCCGAATGGGCGGCACGATGAGGCATTTCACCCCCAGATTATGCCCCGCCAGGGCGTCGGTGAGAAGCTGATCCCCCAGCATGACGGTGGTCTCCGGAGTCCCGCCCAGATCCTTCATGGCCTTGATGAGGTTCTTCTTGAAGGGCTTGCCGCTCTTGGCGTAGGCGGGGACCCCCAGGGTGGCGTTGAACCGATTGACCCGCTCCCAATCGTTGTTGGAGACGAAGGCGATACCAATGCCCGCCTCGGAAAGGGACGCGATCCAGCCCTTGATGCGCTCGTCGGGCTCGGGCTGCTCGTAGGGGGCTAAGGTATTATCAATGTCCGCGAGGATGGCCTTCACGCCCAGAGACGTGAGGAACGCGGGGGTGATCTCGGCGAAGGTACGGAACATATAGTCGGGCATCATGGGGTTTTTCATAGCAAACTCCTACCTATCAATGCAAAATTCAAAAGGTAAAAAGCAAAATCAAGAGTGCGGGGACGGACAAGGCGCTTGGGGGCGTTCTTACCCTTTTATTGTACCACACCGGCAAGGTTTTCGCAAGGGCTTTTGCGATAATTTCCGCCCCTCGCGCATAAAATGCGGTGACAGCGCCACAGGCACCGCCTATGCGCCGCTTATGTGCCGCCTGTGGGCCGTCCGCTCCCCTCTCTCCGTACTTGATTTTGTATTTTGATTTTTGTATTTCCCGAAAGGAGTCCCCCATGCGCCGTTTTCTTCCTTCGGTTGCGGCTACCGCGTTGGCTGTTGTCCTCCTGTTCCTTGCGATCCTGCCCCTCTCCTCCTGCGGAAGGGAAGCACCGCCCCCCGCCGCCTCTGAGGTGCTGGCGGTCATGCTGGAGGCCATGGAGGACACCGCCCAGCTCACCCCCGACGGGGTCATCCGCTTGACCGCCGCCCCCTCCGACTCCCCCGACTGTCTGACCGGGACCTTCCTGGCGGCCTTGTACGGCCCCTCTGCCCACGGACTGTTGGGGGAGGGGGGTGAGCAAACCCCCGCAGTCATGGACGTGGCTCTGTTTTTGTCCATGACCGCCTACCCTTGCGAGCTGGCGGTTTTCCTTTGCGCCGACGGCGATACGGCCCGAGCCGTGGCCATGCTCTGCCAAAGTCGTCTGGACACGGTCGCCCGCGGTCATAAGGAATCCCCGTGGGCTGCCTTGGCCGCCGGCGGCCGGGTCGCCATCCGCGGCAATTACGTCCTGCTCGCTCTCTGTGAGGATCCCGAGCCTCCCCTGACCCGGGCGATCGGCCTCCTTCCCTGAATCCGGCTTCGAAAACCGAGAAAACAGAAAAAACACGGTTCCAAAGGCTTTTTTCTGTTGACAAAACAGAAAAGTTGTGGTATAATACACGAGTATTCAAAAATAGTGGGATGTCGCCAAGCGGTAAGGCACCAGACTTTGACTCTGGCAGTCGTCGGTTCGAATCCGGCCATCCCAGCCATTGCGGGGGTAACCACTTTTTGAACACTTTCAAAAAGGAGTTGCCCTTTGCTATGTTTTTAAATAACAAAAGAGAGCATCTATTTCTCCGCCAAGAAATAGATGCTCTCGCCTTTTATAATCGGGAGTTGCTCTTTGTTATGCTTTTAAATTTTCGTAATATGCCGCTTCTACTTCGGCTGGCGCTTTGAAATTCAAACGCCGATGAGGTCTGCGGTTGTTATAGTAATCAATATATTTGCCAACCTCCTCGTCAATCTCTTCGACCGATGAATATGTTTGACGATACAGCGCCTCGTATTTCAGCCTCGAAAAGAAGGCTTCACAGACCGCATTTTCGGTTGGAGTACCCGGAGTAGCAAATGACTGGGTTACCGAACATTCCTTCAAAAACTCTCTGAAAGCATGACAAGTGTATTGCACGCCTTGGTCGCTGTGGAACATTAAGCTTTTCGGTTCACCGCGCCATTGGAATGCTTTTGAGAATGTTTCAATGGTAAGCATCGTATCAATCCGATCCGACACAGCATATGAAAGCACCATTCTTGAAAACAAATCAATGATCACACAAACAAATTTGTTTTCTTGACCGGCGCGAACATACGTTATATCACTCACCCAAACCGCATTCGGGGCTATCTGATCGTATTCGTTATGTAGCCGATTTTGGTAGTACGGTCTTGTAATTGGTTTCTTGTGGTGACTCAATGCCATCGGTGCTTGAACCGTCAAAGACATTTCTTTCATCAAGCGTGCAATTCTTTCCTCAGCAACACGATATCCTCGCTCCTCCAGTATACGCTTGATCGGACGTTTTCCCAAACGATATTCGCTGTTCTCAAAGATTTCTTTGATCAACGGTTTGATCAGCTCGTCGTTTCGCTCATAAAGTGTACGATATGCCTCTCTCCGTTTATAGTAATAATAACTACCCGTCGGAAGATTTACAGCATCGCACAAAATTCTGACGGAATAGCGGTCTTTCAGCCTATTGACCGCCTTTACCTTCTCGGCGTTTGACGCATTTGGAGAGCATTTCAAAATGCTTTGCGCTTCTAAAACCGCTTTCATTCGATCCAACTTGCGTTGCATGTGTTTGATGCTGTCCGATTTAGTGCTGCGTGGCTTTTCAAACATGCGTGTCTGATACTGATGCTTCCAAGCAAACAGCGTGCTTTCGTGAATGTGAAATTGTTGCAGAGTTTCCTTTACCGTGTGGTGATCAAGGTAGAATTCAACGACTTGTTTTTTGAATTCTATGGTGTACTTTTGATTTGACATTTTATTACCTCCTTGTCAAATATCCAACTATTATACACCAAATTTGTAAACTCCAATATATACTTTGAGAAAAATTAGAGTGAAAACAATCAAGCAAGCTCTCGTCTTTTGAAGGCGAGGGCTATTTACATTATATGCATTGAAATATTCACGATTTTATGATATAATTTATATAAATGTATCTATATGCAGAAATTGATGGAGGTAATTATGAGTTCCAACTATCAAAAATTAATAGATTTTCTCCTTGAAAACGCCAATCCCTCCATCCGTCTCCGTGTAAAGAAAGAGATTCTCGGTAACATCACCGCAGCGGAAGAAGCGGAGCTTATTGCTCAGATCAAAGAAGAATTGATATACAAGCTCATTATAAACTGCCAAAAGGAAAACGGTTGGCTCGGCAACGGCTTTCACGGTCCGAACAAAGATGCAGGACCTTACGAGAACCAAGAGGTCGGCATAAAGTGGCTTGCAGAAAAGGCAGTGGGCAAGGACGATCCCGTACTGAAACGTGCTATGGATGCCTTTGTTACAACCGAGCTGACCGACCTTTGTTATCGCACAAAAGGCAAATATTATGACGAGTTCCGCTATGCAGCCAACGGTCAGAATCTGATTCGTTGCGCATGTATCGCACGTGCCGGATATGACGATATCATAGATATCAAACCGCAGATACAGTTGGCTTTGGACTCCTTCAAGCGAGTGCTTGAAGTGGATTCCATTTTGAATATTACGCGTATCAGAAAGGTCAGCGGCAAGGAAAAGCGCGTTTTCAACGATTACGAAAAATGGCCTTGCTACTATCACCTTGATATCCTCGCGCACACGATCTCTTGGAGAACCGATGAAAATATCAAGATGCTTGCAGAAGCCGTCAAAAAGCTGATGCGCACCGACCGTCCCGAATGTCAAGTCGGCGGTGACAGTTGGG
>JAFQOC010000046.1 GCA_017420845.1 Clostridia bacterium | reverse complement strand
TCTACTTCATGCAGGGCCACCCCACCGAGACCGACGAGGATCTGGCCGAGATCCCCGAGCTGGCCCACCGCGTGGTCTCCGCCTACTACCAGAACCCCAACCGCCGCAAGGGTCAGCACCCCCAGGTCACCATCAGCGTCTCCCCCTTCATCCCTAAGCCCTTCACCCCCTTCCAGTGGGAGCCTCAGGACACTCTGGAGGAGATGGAGCGCAAGCAGGCCTTCGTGGGTAGCTGTGTCCATGACCGCCGCGTCAAGTACAACTACCACAACGCCAAGACCTGCCACCTGGAGGCCGTGCTGGCAAGAGGAGACCGCCGCCTCGCCCCCGCTCTGGAGGAGGCCTGCCGCCGTGGCTTCAAGTTTGAGGCCTGGTCGGAGTTCTTCGACTACGAGGGCTGGCTGGATATCTTCGCCGCCACGGGCATCGACCCCGCCTTCTACGCCAACCGCCGCTACGGCCTGGATGAGGTCCTTCCGTGGGACGTCATCGACTGCGGCGTGACCAAAAAGTTCCTGCAAAGAGAAAATACCCGCGCCCATGAGGGAAGCACGACCCCCAACTGCCGTGAGAACTGCTCAGGCTGCGGAGCCAATAAGATGGGAGGTGAGCGCGCATGCTGTCCCAAGGCAAAGTGAATCGTATCTCCAAATTCGACCGCGAGAAGCTGGATGCCCCCATCACGGTCCGCGTGGTCTTCCAAAAGACGGGCAACCTCCAGTACTTCTCCCACCTGGACCTCCAGCGCACCTGGCAGAGAGTTCTGGTCCGCGCCTCCATCCCCATGTGGTATACCCAGGGCTTCAATCCCCATTCCAAGATCACCTTTGGCGTGCCCCTCCCCGTAGGCTCGGAAGGGTTGGAGGAGATGGTGGATCTCCGCATCGACCGCCGGATCACCCCCGCCGAGATCAAGGCTCAGCTCAACGCCGAGCTGACGAGCGAGATGCAGGTCTCCGAGGTCTATATCCCCACCACCGCCTTCTCGGACATCGCGTGGGGCACCTACCAAATGACGGTCAAGACCCCCGGCGACCCCGTGGACAACGCCGCCGCCATCAACGCCATCTTCGCCCCCGACGCCCAGCCCATCATCATGACCAAGCGGAGCAAGTCGGGGGACAAGGAGGTCAACATCCTTCCCATGATCCACAGCGTCAAGGCCGTGGCCGCCGACGGGCTCATCAAGATCCGCGCCACTCTGCGCGCGGGCAACACCGAGAACCTGAATCCCGAATACCTCATCAAAGCCATGCGGGATCAGCTGGGCATCCTCCCCGAGGACGGGAATACCGAGGAGGTCTGGTACCGCATCCTGCGGATCGGATTCCACGATGAGAAGGGCGTTGAGGTAGGGAAGTGGTTCCGGTAAGGATATACCGAAAAAAACGGAACAAAACAACAAAACGTAATACCGAGCTACAAAATTTGATCGCTTATCCCTAAGAAAGGAGTTCCTTGTGAACAGAAACATACCGCATGTTTTCCTCATTTTCTCCTTTCTGTTCCGCGTCTTGTTTCCCGTCACCAATGCGATCTACTTTTTCAGCGAGCTGACACTGAGCAGAAGTGGCCTTTGGACTGCTATCTACATCGTGACCCTCCTTTTGGAGGTTGGTGCTACCGTGATACTGGTCATGGGTATCCATGATCCCCTCCCCCGCCGCGTGGGAGCCTATATTGCCTTTCTCCTGCCCGGGGCGCACTACGCCGCTACCCTCCTCCCCTTCATCATTCTCCCCGCCGCCCGCCGTTTCCTGGGCCCCGTTTTCATGGTGGCCCTGACTGTCGTCTACGCCTTCACCGCGGCTATGGCCTATCTGACCCTCCGCAGCGTCGACGAAATGGAGACTGCCGACCGCAATGATCTCCCCTCCGGGGAGATCGACGTCCATGCGGAAGCCCTCCGCGATAAGCTGAACAACACTCCCTAAACCAAAGCGCGAAAGGAGAATACTATGAAGCGCAACACCCCCGTCACTATCCTCCTGATCACCTATATGCTTCGTATCATGCTCCCCCTCCACAACGTTGCCTACTTCCTGTCCGAGCTGACTTTCGGTAGAGGCGGTCTCTGGAGCACCGTCTTTATCCTGTCCTTCCTTTTGGAGGTAGGCGCCATCGTGATACTGGCTATAGGCCTCCATGACCCCCTGTACCGCCGCGTGGGTGCCTACGTCACCTTCGGTCTGCCGGGACTCCACTACGCCGTTACCCTCGCCACCTTCATCCTCCTCCCCGCCGCCCGTCAGTTTATCGGCCCCGTCTTCATGGCCGTCCTGACCGCCGTCTACGCCTTCACCGCGGCTATGGCCTATCTGACCCTCCGCAGTGCCGACGGAATGGAGCCTTCCAACCGAAAGGCCCTCCCTCCCGAGGAGATCAACGCCCGCGTGGAAGTCCTCCGCGATAAGCTGAATCCCAAATTGTAAACCAAAAGGGCGATCCTCCAAACGGGATCGCCCTGTCAATGATTATTGAAGATGGAGCATCGAACAGTTACAGGCTTCGGAGGTACAAGGCAAAAGCTATCCCGTCACAGGGGCTATATCTTGTATCTCGTATCTTGTATCTTTGTATATTTGTCTCAGTACGCCTGAATCTCTCCCATTGACTCATACCCCGTATAAGTCGCGGGATCAATCACACCGTCCACCACCGTACCCGTGGCAGACCCGCCCCCCACGATGGAGTAGCTCGTCCCCGCCACAAGGTCGGGGGAGCTGAACACCACCGAGGAGATGGCCTTGGGGAGCTCAAAGGCTGCCAGAACCTTGCCGTCCTTGTCTGTAATACCGATGATCTCGCCCGCGGAAAGACCCGTGCCCCGCCAGTAGGCCGCCAGCACCGCCTGCCCCGCGTTCTCGGCGGACTCGGCCATGCCGCTGCTGCCCACGGCCAGGAAGGTACCGCCCGAGACGGTCATGCCGTAGTTACCGTCCCCGAAATCAATGGGGCCGTTGCCGTTGTCGGTGGGGCCGTATACGATCACCGTACCCCCCGCCATGACGATATTGCCGTTGGAGTCGATGCCGTCACCCGCCGCGTTGAAGACGGTGTAGCCCCCCGCGAAGGTGAGGACGGGCGTTTCGGTGGAAACCGTGGTATCGGTACTCCCGCTGTTGGAGCTTTGACCCCACCAGCCGCCGCCCATACCGCCGGGGCCTCCCATCATGCCGCCGCCTGTGCCGTTGGTGGCGTTGGCGCCGTCGTCGGAGGAAGTGATGCGGTTGGTACCGCCCAGGATGTTGATGTGGAGCGCCTCCAGGCCCTCGTAGCTCTGGGCTACGGTGAGGACGCCGCCGCTGACGGTCAACTCCTTTTCGGCGTGGATGCCGTCGTCCGCCGCGCGGATGTGGAGAGTGCCGTCGGCGATATGGACGTCGCCGTCGCTGTGGATGCCGTCGTCTTGGGCTATAATGGTGATCTTACCGCCCTTGACGGTGAGGATTCCTGCGGCCTTCAGACCCTTGGCGCTGATGGCGGCCTTGTCGGCGGAGCTTTCACCCATACCGCCCATGCCCCCGGGCCCTCCGGGTCGGCCTCCGCCGCCCATGCCCCCGAAGCCGCCCCCCATAGAGCCGCTTGTGGGATTGCCCGTGGATTCTTTCAATACCTCACCGTCGATATCGGTGGTAGTCAGTACAAGGTTACCGCTGCTCACCGTCAGATCCGTAGCCGCGGACAAGCCGTCGCCCTTGGCGGTGATATACAGGGAACCGCCCTCAACCGTGAGGTATCCCTTGCCCTCTGTTTCGGTATTAGCGGTCTTGACACCGTCTCCGCCCGAATTGACGGTGACGGTACCGCCGCTCATCTCCAGGGAATCATTGGCGCGGATGCCCACCCCCACCGAGGTGACGGTGAGCGTCCCACTCTTGATCTTGAGATCGTCCTTGGTGTTGATGCCCTTGTCGGCGTTGCCTGTGATATGAAGCTCACCCGTGCCGTCCAGATCCAGATCCTCGCAGGAGTAGATACAGGCGTTGGGGTAGATCTCCCCCTCGGTTTGCTCCTCGTCGGGCACCACGTAGCCCGTGCCGTCGGACAGAATGTTCACCGAGCCTGCTACGGTGGAGATGACCACCTTCTTAGGGGCGGATCTGATGAAAATGGCAGGACCCGTGGAGCAGGAGAGGGAAGCACCGTTGAGAAGCAGAATCACCTTGCTCTCGTCGGTTGTGTCCACGATGATCTGACCGTCGGCGGCTGTGCCGCTGACGAGGTAAGTCCCAGCGCGAGTGACTGTGACCACATCCCCCTCGGCGGTTGCCCCCTCGCCCTCCACGGTGGTGAACTCTCCCAAGGTGATGACCGTCTCCCCCGCGGGGGTGTAGTCACCGACGGAGGGCACCTCGGCGGGCTTTGTCTCGGGGGCGGTTTCGGGCTCGGCGGATGCGTCGGCATTGCCCGTGGTGGGCTCGATGACGGTACCGTTGACTACGACCGAACCCGGTTCGGTATCGACCCCGTCGGCAGCGTTCGAGGAGCTGTCACCATTCTGTCCCCTGCAGGATGCCAGCATAGCCATGCAGACGGCCAGGGTGAGACAGGCGGCGGTATAGCGTGTAATTTTCATGCGAAAAACCTTCTTTTCCTGATTTGCTGACCCCAGTATACCCCCGATTTGTGGAGTCCAAAAGAACGTTTTGGGTAGTGAAATTGAAGTTTTTGTTAAATAAATGAGAACGCAGAGCCGAGCGGGCTTAACCATGACCGTACGGCGTTAACTCGTTGATACGAAAGGAAAAACCATGAAACTGACACTTGTGGCCACCTGTATGTTCGGCCTGGAAAAGCTCCTCGGTGAGGAGATCGACGCCCTGGGACTTTCGCGCCTGGACACCATGGATGGGCGGGTGACCTTTGAGGGCACCGAGGCGGATATCCCCCGCGCCAATATCGCTCTGCGGTGCGCCGAGCGGGTCTTTGTCCATCTGGGTGAGTTTCCCGCCCGTAGCTTTGCCGAGCTTTTTGACGGGACAAAAAGTCTTCCGTGGGAGGAATGGGTCGGCCGCCTCGACGCCTTTCCCGTAAAGGGGCACTCCATTAAGAGCGGGCTGACCTCTCTTCCCGACTGTCAGAGCATCGTGAAAAAGGCGGTGGTGGAGCGCCTGCGGGAAAAGTACGGCATCTCCTGGTTTGAGGAGTCGGGAGTCAAGTACCAGATCGAATTTTTCATTTTTAAAGACGTGGCTCACCTCATGATCGACACCTCGGGTGTTGCCCTCCACAAGCGAGGCTACCGCCCTGAGGCGGGGGCCGCTCCTCTGCGGGAGACGCTGGCCGCCGCGCTGGTCTACACCGCCCGCCCCCGTGAGGATATTCTGTTCTGGGATCCCTTCTGCGGCTCGGGCACCATTGCCATTGAGGCCGCTATGCTGGTCAGCGGAAGAGCTCCCGGCCTGGGCCGCTCCTTCGCGGGAGAGGACTTTGCCAATATCCCGGGGACCCTGTGGGATAACGCCCGGGAGGAAGCCACCGCCCGTATCCGCACCGACTGCAAGTTCGAGGTCTACGCCTCGGACATCGACGAGGACATCCTGGATATCACCTACGAGAACGCCCTTCGCGCCGGAGTGGAGGAATATATCAACATCTTCCAAGCCGATGCACGTAAGATCAAAAAGGAGGACCGCAAGGGCACCGTGGTTTGCAATCCCCCTTACGGCGAGCGCATGGGTGAGCGGGAGGAGATTGAACGGCTCTACCAACAGTTGGGGGGCTCCTTCAAAGCGCTGTATCCTTGGCAGATCTACGTCCTGACCTCCTGTGACCGCTTTGACCGCCTCTACGGACAGCGGGCCGACAAGATCAAAAAGCTCTACAACGGTATGCTCCCCTGTTACCTGTACGAGTATTTCAAGCCCGCCGAGGCAAGAGACGAAAAGGGAAGAACCGCCAAGGAGATATTTGACCGAAAGCCCGACCGCCGTCCCGAAACCCATCCCGACAGAGGCTCTGACCGCTACCCCGCCGACCGCAATCGTAAGCCCGATTTCGGGAACCGTGACCGCAAGCCCTATGGCCCTCGGGCTGACCGTCCTTACCCGCCGAAGAAAAAGGATTGAGAACTTACAGAGCACGATCCTCTCGGCAGAATGCGCAGGATCCAGGATCGACAGCGAGGCTCCCCTCCGTGAGCCTCTGCCCGTCCCGGATCCTGCTTTTTGCGTGATTCCGTCGTGAAAAAGGTTGATGTGACAACTTGCACATGGTGACGGACCTTGTCCGCAAAATAACCAATTCTCTTGTTTGGGACATTTGCCCCCTCCCCTCGGTCAAAATAAGAAGAAATTGTAAATATTGACACCTTTCTTGCTCAAAATCACAAAACAACTGTTGACAAATTGGTGAATTTGTGGTATAGTAATGCTAACAAATACCCCAAATCCTTTGTGGAATGTCACCATTCCTCCAAAAGGTACTGTCAAATTGCCCGAAGACCCCCGATCTTACCCGACTCAGCAACCCGCAAGTCGGGTTTTCTGTCCGCATAACCGAGATCAAACAGGGAAGGAGTGAGCTTGTGCCGAGATTTTTTATCGACCCGTCCGCCGTCAGCGGGGATACCGTGACTCTGACGGGAGAGAACGCTCACCACGCCTCCTACTCCTTGAGACTTGCGCCGGGAGACAGGATCAAGGTCTGCGACCAGCAGACCGACTATCTTTGCGAGATGGTCTCTTTTGACGGAGAAACTGCCACGGCACGCATTCTGTCCGCGGATGCCATCAGCACCGAGCCCCCCTTTGCCGCCCGTCTCTATCAGGCCCTCCCCAAGGGAGATAAGCTGGATATAGTGATTCAGAAGGCGGTGGAATGCGGTGTCAGTGAGGTGATCCCCTTTGAATCCAGCCGTTGCGTGGTTCGCGCGAAGCCCGAGGCTGAGGCGCGTAAGACCGAAAGACGGGGACGCATCGCCGAGGAGGCCGCCAAGCAGTGCGGTCGGGGGGTGATTCCCACCGTGCGCCCTACCATCTCCTATCGCGAGGCGCGGGAGCGCTTTTCCAAGGCGGATCTGGTTTTGTTCTGTTATGAGGGAAACGGTGTTGTCCCCCTCCCCCTGTTGATTGAGCAGGCAAGACCCAAGCTGGATACCATTCTGGCTGAGGGGCGGCTTCCCGAGATCGCTATCGTCGTGGGTAGTGAAGGAGGCTTTTCTCCCGAGGAGGCTGATGCCGCCCGGGAGGCAGGCTGTGCCATGACGGGATTGGGAAAACGCATTCTCCGCACCGAGACGGCCTCCGGCTTTGTTCTGAGCTGTCTTTCCTACGCCCTTGAGCTTTGAATCCCCATACCCCCTTTTGTACCTGCTTCCGCGCGGCGGATGAAAATATTTTTTGAAGTAAATAAACAAAGAGAGGTAAAAGTCTATGTCTAACAGACTGTTCCAGAGCGTGATCCACCAAATGAAGGACGCCGTTGATCGTACCATCGGTGTTATCGACGAGACCGGCGTCATCATTACCTGCTCCGAGCTTGTCAAGATCGGCGAGGTTCGACAGAGCATCCGAGATGAGCTGGCCTACACTACCGACGTGGTGGTTTCGGGCGGATACACCTATCGTCCCCTGTCCGGCGGCACCAAGCGTGAGTATATCGTCTTCGTTGAGGGCGAGGACACCGAGTCCGACCGTATTTCCCGCCTTCTCTGCGTGGCTCTCGGCAATATCAAGAATCTGTACGACGAGAAGTACGATAAGGGATCCTTCATTAAGAATATCATTCTGGATAATATCCTGCCCTCGGATATCTACATCAAGTCCAAGGAGCTTCACTTCAACGCCGAGGAGTCTCGCGTGGTGTTCCTTGTCAAGTTCATGGGAAAGACCGACATGATGCCCTTCGAGATGCTCCAGAATATGTTCCCCGACAAGGCTCGTGACTACGTCATCAGCGTGGGTGAGCACGACATCGTTCTGGTCAAGGAGGTAAAGGCCGGCTCCGAGAACCGCGACATGGAAAAGGTCGCTACCAACATCGTGGACACTATGTCCTCTGAGTTCTATACCAAGGTTTCCGTGGGTGTTTCCACCATTGTGGACAACATCAAGGATCTGGCAAGAGCCTATAAGGAGGCTCAGATCGCGCTGGACGTCGGCAAGGTCTTCGAGAACGAGAAGAGCGTGGTCAGCTACGAGAACCTGGGCATTGGCCGTTTGATCTACCAGCTCCCCACCACCCTCTGCGAGATGTTCCTCCAGGAGGTCTTCAAGAAGGGTAGCCTGGAGTCTCTGGATCGCGAGACCCTCATGACCATCCAGTGCTTCTTTGAGAATAACCTCAACGTCTCCGAAACCTCCCGTAAGCTCTTCGTCCACCGTAACACGCTGGTGTACCGCCTGGAGAAGATCCGCAAGCTGACCGGCCTGGATCTGCGGGAGTTCGAGCACGCCATTACCTTTAAGGTGGCTCTCATGGTCAAGAAGTACCTCAGCTCCAAGCCCTCCAAGTATTGATCCGGTTTCCAATCGCATAATTGTCCCGTGTGTCGGCGTATAATAGGTGTGGCTATGCCTGCCTACACCGCACAAGAGGAAAATAATTAAACATGAAAATATTAGAATATACCATACGAGGCAAGCTCAACGATATTCAAAAGCACCGTTTGAAAAGCCTGTGCAGCGAGATCCGAGGCGTGAGGAAGGTCGTTCTGCGCGAAGAATCCACCCTCTCCTCGATCCTTTCTCTCCGCCTGTTCCGTTTCGCCGATGAGGATACTGTGAAAACACAGGTCGAAAGGGCCGCCACTGAAGTGAACGTGAAGCCGTGGTCCGCGGACATTGAGATTGACCGTCTCGTCGAGGAATGTGCTTCCGAGCAAGGCATGCCGCGCGAATCCAAGCCCGTTGAAGGGACGGAGGATGACCGCGCGGATGAGTACTACGATGAGTACTACGAGGATGACCGCGCGGATTCGGAATACGCCGACTCCGGAACGTATTTGTGCGTTCCGCCCCGAAGGATCGAGGATAAAGGGCAGGTCAGTATGACCGCCGCCGTGTCTTCGGTCATCACCGCCGTGGTGCTGGCCGTGTTGTTGACCTTTTCGGTCACACGCGCCTACATGCGGCCGGATTCTACCGTGACGGTCACTCCCGGACAGGGAACGACGGCCAAGCAGGAGTTCGCCCAGCTGGAGATCATCGACCGGCTGTTCCGCTCCGCGTCGGTTCTCGAAACTCCCGATCGGGAGAAAATGATCACCAATATTCTCAAAACCTACGTGGCCTCCACAGGTGACGTTTATGCCGAATACTACACCGCCGAAGAGCTGAAGGAACAGATCAACTCCAATAACGGCAAGATGTGCGGCATTGGCGTCAACGTAGTCAATGGGATTCTGAACCTGAATGGTACGGACCATCAGGTCATTACCGTCGCCAACGTTTTCCCCGACTCCCCCGCTGAGGCCGCCGGTGTTTTGCCCGGAGACCATATCGTTTACGTGGGGAAGGGAGAGGACGCCGTCCTTGTCAACGACGTGGGCTACACCGAGGCGCTGACCCTTATGAAGGGGGAAGAGAACACCGAGTGCAGCTTTACCGTGTACAGACGGTCGTCTTCCGCCGCGGAGGACGAGTCCTACGAGATCGTGGAGATCACGGCCACCCGCAAAATGCTTACCACGCGCTCGGTCACGTTCCGCCACTACTCCGAGGATCCCACGGTCGGTATTGTCCGCTTGACCGGCTTTGACTATACCACCTTTGGCCAGTTTACCGAGGCGGTGGAGACCCTCAAGTCCGAGGGATGCACCTCCTTTGTGCTGGATCTTCGCGGCAACCCCGGCGGTCTTCTTTCCTCGGTGGAGGATGTATTGGTTCTGTTCCTGCAGGAGAATGACATTCTCATTACCACGAAGGATGCCGCCGAAACCGAAACCGTGACTAAGGTCCTGAAGGACGGTCAAGGAGGGCTTCTCTGTGGGTCAAGGACTCTGTCCGACGAGGATATCGGAAGATATCGGGATCTGAATTTCTCGGTGCTTGTCAATGAGTATTCCGCTTCTGCGGCCGAGCTGTTCACCTCCAATATCCGCGACCACAAATTGGGTACGGTTGTGGGAACAACCACCTACGGCAAGGGCTGTGGCCAGACCACCATCAGCCTGTCCCAGTACGGTTATCCCGGTGCTTTGAAGCTGACTACCTTCTACTACTGCGCTCCCGCCGGGGAGAACTACCACGGTATCGGCATCACCCCCCACGTAGTGGTGGAGCTGTCCGAGGAAGCGCAAAAATACAACATCAACCTCCTGCCCGATCATCTGGACAACCAGCTTGCGGCGGCGGTAGAGGCCTTGAAGTAAACGGGCTGATCCGTTTATTCAGTTTATTACCAATACCCCCGGAGCGGTCGATCCGGCCGCTCCGTCGGGTTGCCCGGAAACGGGCATAAAGGGGAGATTTCCCATCCATTTTCATCCAAAGGAGACCGTAACAATGGCAGAGAACATGAAGCAAAAATATACCAAGCAGGGCTACCAGGAGTTGGTAGACGAGCTCAAGTACTTAAAACTCACCAGACGCGAGGAGATCAAGGAGCAGATCGCGACCGCCCGCGGCTTCGGTGACCTTTCCGAGAACGCCGAGTACGACGAGGCAAGAAACGAGCAGGCCAAGGTCGAGGCACGCATCCAGGAGCTGGAGGCTCTGATCGAGAACGCCGAGATCATCGACGAGAGCACCATGGACATCCGTTCCATCAGCCTGGGCTCTGTTGTCAAGCTTCTGGACGAGGACTTTGACGAGGAGATCACCTACAGCATCGTAGGCTCCAACCAGGCAGATCCCCTGGAGCAGAAGATCTCGGATCAGTCCCCCATCGGCCGCGCCCTTATGGGTAAGAAGGCGGGGGATCAGGTTACCGTGACCGCTCCCGCAGGTGAACTCCACTTCAAGGTTCTTGAGGTAACCCGCGCCAACCACTGATTATCAGCACATACAGGGGAAGGAAAGGACGCCCCATGATCGGCTGCACAACGTGAGCCGCGGCGGCCTTCCTTCCCTTTGTCATAATTCATAATTCGCAATTCGTAATGTGGATCGGTCTGAACAGGCCCCAAACGGAAATACTTTGCAGGGCTATTCGCTGTCCGAAAGGGATGAGACTGGCCAGTTGCTTTCAAATTGCAGTTTATTGGTGAGTTTGAACATTCACGTTCCGCTCGCACCTTGGCAGGGGTGCAGGGGGCGAAGCCCCCTGCACAAAAAAGCGAAGGGGGGCGGTGTCGGTGGGGGGAACGCCCTCTGACGCGCGGCGGAAGCCGCAAGAAAATTGGCTATAACGCGAAACCTACGGAACAAGGGATTTGAAAAATCCCTTGGCTCACAGCAATTTTCTTGCACCTACCGGTGCGCGTCGGGGCGCTCGCGGCCGCCCCCCGACACCCCCGGCCGCCCTTAGGGGGGTGCAGG
>JAFQOC010000005.1 GCA_017420845.1 Clostridia bacterium | reverse complement strand
GCCTCGTTATGACCACTTCGATAACCCTCCGTAGGGTATCTTTAGCGAAATGCTCCGGAATTTGGAGAGAATTTCGCGAGAGAACTATGAAATTTTTGTATGATGGAAAATGCCGAAAACCCTTGATATTACAAGGATTTTGAGGGAACAAAAGGAACTTCTGCGCGCGGGTTTTCAAGACCGCCTCGTTATGACCACTTCGATATCCCTCCATACTCGCCCATTATACCACAGGTCCACCCATTTGTCAAGACTTAGGAGAAAAATGAAAAAGAAAAAGTCCATTTTTTAAAAGGAACGGAGCATTTTTCAAATTCCCTCTTGCATAATTCGACCAAAAGTAGTATAATAAACTTTTGGGTAAAGCAAGCCCCAAATCACCTAAGGAGACACCATGGCTACCAAAACGCTTGTCATGACCGAGGGATCCCTCGGAAAAAAGATTCTGCTGTTCAGCCTTCCGCTTATGCTGTCCAATTTGCTGCAGATCTTCTTTACCCTGGCCGATGTGGCCGTGGTAGGGCGGTTTGCCGGGGCACTCGCCCTGGGGGCGGTAGGCTCCACCACTACGCTGGTTATGCTGTTTACCGGCTTTCTGATCGGAGTCAGCACCGGTGTCAACGTGCTGGTAGCCCGTTTCTGCGGCGCGATGGACCACCGCAACGCAAGCGAAACAGTCCACACCTCCGCCATCCTGTGCCTCTGCGTCGGTCTTGTCGTCATGGGGCTTGGTCAGATGCTGATCCGGCCTCTGCTGACGCTGCTTCAAACAAAGGCTGACCTGATGGAGGGTGCCGTCCTGTATCTCCGCATTTACTTCGCGGGTCTGCCCGCTCTGGCCATATTTAACTTCGGCAACGCGGTACTCGCTGCCGTGGGAAATACCAAAAAGCCCCTGCTTTTCCTGTCTCTCTCCGGTGCGGTCAACGTCATCCTCAATTTGATCTTCGTCATTGGACTGCGCATGAGTGTGGCCGGAGTCGCATTGGCCAGCATCATCTCCCAATACTTATCCGCATTTCTCATCATTGCTTCCCTGCTGCGGGAAAAGGGTATGCACGGTCTTCATCTGTCCGCTCTGCGCGTTCACGGGGATAAAGCCGTCAAGATCCTGAGCTTAGGCATCCCCGCGGGGTGTCAAAATGCTATTTTCCACGTTGCCAATTTGTTCATCCAAGCCGCGGTCAACTCCTTTGACACGATCATGGTGGCAGGAAACGCCGCCGCCGCCAACGCCGACGGTCTCGTATACGACATCATGGCCGCCTTCTACACCGCCTGCTCCAGCTTTATGAGTCAGAATTACGGCGCGGGTAAAAAAGAACGGATCCTGAAAAGCTACTTCATTTCCCTGGCATACTCCTTCGGCGTCGGAGCTCTGCTGGGACTACTTCTCCTGACCTTCGGGCGCCCCTTTCTGTCCCTGTTTTCCACCGACGCGGCGGTCATTGAGGCAGGCATGATGCGCTTGACCGTCATGGGGCTTTCCTACGGTGTTTCGGCCTTCATGGACGCTTCCATCGCCGCCTCCCGCGGTATTGGCAAAAGCCTTTGGCCTACGGTGATCGTCATTATGGGATCCTGTGTCTTTCGGGTCATTTGGGTTTACACCGTCTTTGCCCATTTCCGTACCATTCAATCCTTGTACCTGCTCTACGTTTTCTCCTGGAGCATCACAGCATTCTTTGAAATCCTCTATTTCAGCCACAGCTACCGCAAAAAAATGCGGCAATTTTACACCGTCGATTCTGCAACCGAACCAACGCAAGGAGACAATATATAATGTCCAACACCGAATCCAAATGGTCTGAGCAAAAGATCAACAAGTGCGCCCTTCGTCTATTTCTGTACTGCTTTCTGGCATACACCTGCAGCTACATCGGGCGAAAAAATTTTTCTGCCTGTATCCCCGCCATGATTGACGAGGGCTTCATGGCACTTTCCTTTGGAGGTACCGTCAACTCAGCTTATATGCTGGTCTACGGTGCCGGACAGATTTTCAACGGCATTCTGGGTACAAGAATCAAGCCCCGCTACATGATCGGCACCGGGCTATGCGGCGCGGGTCTTTGCAACCTGGCCATGGGGCTGACCCCCACCGTGGCCTTGATGCCTTTGATCTGGGCTGCCAACGGTCTGTTCCATTCCATGCTCTGGGCCCCCATCATCCGTACCTTTACTGATCTGCTTCCCGGAGGACACCGTGAAAAAGCCGGTACGAACATCGGCGCCTCCTGCTCTATCGGCGCGGTACTGGCATTTCTCATACCCGGCTTTATCCTCAAATTTGCCAATTGGCGAGTGGTTTTCTTCGTGTCCGGCGGACTGCTCCTGATCGCGTTCCTTGTCTGGCTCATTGGCAATAAAGCCTTGGCAGCCTACATAAAGATGATGGAGGAGGCTTGTATTACCGAGCGAAAAGCCCTCCGTGGGCTTGCCAACGCGCAAAAGTCCGCCAAAACGAGTGCTCCGAGAAAAGACGGAATCCGCACCCTACCCGCTGTCATGATCGCATCCGGCCTCTGGGTGGTACTGTTCGGCCTACTCTGCAACGGAGCGCTTCGTGACGCGGTAGAATCCTGGGCGCCCGCCTTCCTTGCCGATCATTTCCATCTGGACAGTTCTATGGCCGCCATCATCACTGTCCTTATCCCCCTTGTCAGCATTACGGGTACGTATTTTGCCAATTGGCTTTTCGAGAAAAAGATAAAAAACGAGTTGACTACTTCCTTCGTCATGTTCGCCATAGCAACCGTGTGCATAGGGGGACTCATACTCTGCCGTCCCTTCGGCGCAATACCCTGCGCTCTTCTGATGGCTGTCAGCGTATCAGCCATGTGGGGCGCTAACCACATGTTTCTGACGGTGATTCCCTACCGCTTCGCGCCGCTGGGGTTTTCCTCAGCCATCACGGGAATTCTGAACAGCGTCATATATTTCGGAACCGCCCTTTGCTCCGCCCTCTACGGTATGCTGGCTGAACGGATAGGCTGGTCAGTTCTGCTGTTCATCTGGCTCGGCGTTGGCTGTCTGGGCATGATCGTCTGCCTGCTGGGCGCCAAACCTTGGGGCCGCAAGAGGGCAAAGCTTGACGCGGGAATAATCTGATCGGCTCCTCACCTGAGTCAACCTGATGAAAAACAGTTTATTAGCAAATCGGGAGGTCTGACAATAGCATGACAAAGCAAGAATTACTTACGTACTGCCTGGAGACCTACGGCACTACACCGGATTATCCCTTTGACGATTGGATGGAATCGGCCGTATGCAGACACGGCGACAGCCGCAAGTGGTACGCCGTTTGCTTGCGGGTATCACGAAGAAAGTTCGGTATGGACAGCGACGAGATCATCGACGCGGTCAATCTGAAGCTCCCAACTGAGATGTTCGGATCCTTCGGCGCGGAGGCAGGTGTGTACCCCGCCTACCACATGAACAAGCTCCATTGGATCTCGGTGCTGCTGCCCGACGCCCCCGAGGATGTAGTACAATTTCTGGTGAACGTGAGTTATGAAGCCACGAAGGACCATAAAAAGCTGAAAAAATGAATGCTTCCTCTTACCGCACAAACTTCAACATGCAAAGAAAAAGTCCGACTCCGCTAAAGAAGTCGGACTTTTCTGTTTCCATCTCACCCCTCCTGGCTGTTCAATGCTTCGATCTGGATCAAAGCGTCGTTGACAACCTTGTACAGCTTTTCAATAGAGGGAGAGAGCTGGGCAATCGTCAGATCAGGATTGACGGTATGATTGCCGTTTTCATCCATAGTGTAGAATTCAGAAAGCGAATCACGAGTCTCCCGAATCAGGTCGATGCCTACACCGGCATACGCGTGATTATCGATAATTCTCTTGGCGTCATTCAGGAGAGTCTGGAGTGTCGCAACGGCTTGAGGATCCTTAGCGGTCACAATGTCCTCAATGCTGGTACCCTGCGCAACACTATGGGTGTATTCATCCAGCCGATAGACTTCACCCTTGATGCTGTAGTCATAGCCCGCGACAAGGGAATAGGTGTCCGCGTCGGCTCGCCAGTTATCCGTTACGAAGGAGCCCGTACCGTTGCCGCCGTCGTAGGTAACAACGTTGGCGGTGCCGGCGTAGGTACTTCCGATTCTGTACCAGTCACTGATCCTGTTCCCGTTCTCGTCACGGTCGCACGTAAAGACCACCGCGTAAACAGGAACGTAGCTTCCTGCTTTCTCCAAGGGGTCTACGGTCAGATACAGCGTCATCTCACATCCATACCCGTAGAACGGCGTTCCGTTGCTGTTGGGAGGAAGAGCTACGTAATCATCTCCGGTTCTGTTGTTCCAGTCCAGATTTTCGTGCTTGATCAATACGGTAGCATCCATTTGATCCTTACCCACCGTGATCTGCAGCTGTCCTGCAAACAGGGTATTAACGGCAACCGAGTCTGCACTGGAGGAGCCCTTAACGTTACCGATGTAGTTGGAGGTCCATTCCTGACTTCCGTCATACTTATTATCCAGAGCGTCAAGCAACTGCAGGTAAGTAGAGTTGGTGTTCAAAATGTTCAGGAACTTGTCCTCAACGATTTCAAGCGCCTCTCGCTCACCGCTCACGTTAATACCGAACTGGAAGTTGATCAACGTACGCCAGTTCGTGCTTGAGCTCATGCTTCGACCTACGGTGTAGGTCACGGTAAACGTCTTGGTTTCTCCCGGCAAAACAATTTTTTCTTCGGCAGACGCATTTTCCAACGAGCACTCAACGCTGAGCCTGTAGCGGTTTGGGGTTTTCGTCACATAGTTATTACCGTTATAGCCTGTGAGATTCGTCTGATAGTAGATATCTCGGTAGGAATAGGTCAGAGGCGTGTTGTTAAACACCGTAACCTCATAGGTTATGGTGCCCGTGCCGCTGGTTCGGCGGATGGTGGAGTCCACCGTCGTGGAATAGGGCAAAAACGATTCTGTATGGCTATACACGTTGGACGGTGAGGGGTTGTCTGACACCTCAACAGCGGTGATAAACAAGCCTTGAGGGATCTCCAGATCGGCGGTTCCCGTAACACTCAAGCTGTCGGACAAGGTCGCATAGCCTATGGAAGAGAATACGCAAAGAAAGGCAAGCAACATACAAGTTGCGCTGATTTTCGAAGCCTTCATTGTACGTCACTCACCTTTCTGTTTTAGATTTTTACTCCAGATCCTCGTCGGTGGGGGTAATCATCGCAGTAAAGATTTTCTCTGCCTTGCGTCTGACCACACCGATGATTTTCTTGAGGGGATGATCCAGCGTAGAAGGATCGATCTGATAATTACCGCGAGCAACCTCTGCCTCGCGTACGATCTCTCGGTTGCTGGCCTCGTCTCTCGTGGGAACGAGTACGATATCACCATCCTCAACCTCGTTGCCGTTGGGATCGTAGCGGTAGGTTTTGTCGGGGCGTTCTTTCCAGAACACGTCAATGGCCTCTGTACCGATCTCCTCGGTCTCATCAACCTGAGGAATGGAAGAAAGCAGCTCCTCTGTTTCAGAATCCTGTTCTTCGATCTCCTCGATCTCTTCGATTTCTTCGATTTCTTCGATTTCTTCGATTTCTTCGATCTCCTCGATTTCCTCGATTTCCTCTGATTCGACCGGCTCTTCGGTCGTGGCGATAACGGTGACCGTTTCGTCGGCTTCTACCTCGGGCTCTTCCAGGATGGTTTCAACTACGGGATCCGGGTCCGGATCGGGAGCGGGGGCCGTGGGCGGGGTCGGATTCACCACTACCTTCACCACAGGACGAACCACGTTGGTGATGTTGGGCTTTACGATGGTCGTATGAGTAGTCTCCTCAGCCTTGGCAGGCTCAGGCTCCATATAGCCCTCAACGCTGACAACGTAAACGTACAGCAGCTTGCTGTCCGTGGGAATGATGAACTTGCAACAGGTCTTATCCTCATTTTCATGCATAAGGATGGGCGCTTGAATCGTATCCCGGATCTCCAGCATTTCGTCAAAGGTGTTCACGTAGATCACCTGATAGCCTGCTGTTTCAAACAGGTTGTTGATTCTCTGGATGTAGGACTTATACTGGGAAACGATCTTCTTGACACGGGCCGCATAGGTGATATCCGCTGTTCTGGTCAGATAAATGAATGCGGCAAGAATTGCAATCATCAAAGCATCTATCACACCAAGCACAATAGCCGTTGTCTCAAAGACCTCGCTGCCAGCACCTCGTGTGCACGCAATCATACGTGCTTCCTCATCCGGAACGGTGGAGGTCATTTTGATATTGACAGTCTTGGTTGTAAGAGGAATACGAAGTTCAGATGTATAGGTATTAACGGCACTTCCCGAGAACGCGTCGCAATCGCTGAGGACGTCTACCTCCAGCGTAACAATGATGTGGCTGGTTGTCTCTGACAGCAGATCATACGTCTCCAGGAATTTGCTGGCTAAACTATTGTACTCATCGTAGTCGATGATCACGATCTCATTGATCTCCAAGCGATCCGAGCTGCTTTGCGACTTGCTCGGTACACTGACCAGCTCGTATTCTGGGTTGAATATGGCCACGTTGGACGTATCATCCAGAATCTCCAGTCTGGAACGAACCGTGTAGGAATAACGGTAGTTCACATCCTCGGTGTCCATATCGACCACATAATTGAAATTCGCTATAATCCGATCGATCAGGGTTGCCACGTAGGATTGTCCCTGTCCCAGATAGTCATCCTCGTAAAACTCATTTTCCTTCAGAAAAACGTTGTAATCAATGCTTCCCCTTTCCGTGTAGTGGACATAGTATTTCTTTTTCAACTGCACGGAAACAATGAAGGAAATCAGGATGGCAACGGTCAGAATGATAATGAGCATGCTTTGAAACCAGATCAGCTTCTCGCGATTTTTTCGGTATAAGTCCCGTTTTTTCTTTTCCTTTTCCGACATTTCTGTAAACCTCCTTTCTTCTGAATTTAGGGCCGGGGCTTCAACATTTCTCGAAGCCACAGAGTGGGATATCCCACGTAGGCAACCTTCACATCAGTCAATCCGAAAATATCTTCCTCTGTGCGGTAGCCAACGTCTAAGGTCGTATTGGCGTCTCCCTTGGTATAATACCGGGTCTCTCCGCCTACACGATCAATCTTGACAACTCTGTGAACGATTTTGGATTTGTCGTCCAGAAAGACAATTATCTGTCCCTCCAGAATGGGTTGGTCATCATATCTTTCGTAGATAATCATGTCGCCCTTGTTGAGCTCTCCCGTCATACTTTCGGTGGCGATCACAATGGCACCGAACCGGAATTGACAGGAGATCAGCATAGCCATAGCGACTATGATTACCGTGGTGATGACCACGGTTACCCGCCCCAAGGCCGTTTCCTTATGACGGGCAAATTTTTTCTTTTTTTCATACATGGCCAAGATCAGTGCCATCAAGAAGATGGGCAACAGGATCTCGATACAGGACAACAATGCGTCTGACATCGACGGTAACGTAGGAAGCAGATACGCATACATTGTCGTGATCCAACGAAACGCGATGTTGGGAAGCATGCCAAAGTTCTTTGACAGGTAATGGTAAGAGATATTGGCACTGATAGCGGGCAGCAGTGCCAATCCTACTACGTCCATAAATCGATTGATGCTTGTAATTCTTGCGATACTTGAAACTGCGAGTGTCTCGATCAGAACGCAGGACAAGAAGCACAAGAAGCTTGCAAGCTTGCTTTTTTGCGCGAGAATGGTCGCGCGAATCAGCTCTGTCGCGCCGATGATAGCTGTAAGAGGCAGAATGTATTTCAACAGAACGGCGGTATTGACAAAATAGGGATTTCTGTAATACCCGAAATACAGTCCCGACATGTGCAGCAAAACGACGAACAGAATCCCGACCAAGGATACGACCAGTAAGACCTCTCGCTTATGGACCGAGGGGGAGGTTCTTTTCCGAATCAACAGTCGGGTCAAGGCGGCTATGGGAAGCAGCAGGATGGCTGTCGTAATCCTGCTGCTCTTCATAGGCACAAACAGCAACCACAGGAGGGCCGCAAATATGGTAAAAGATACCGCGTACAATACTCGTTTATCCTTGTTCATTGCGGCCTCCTTTCTGCGGTTTTACGCGTATGATTTGTTTTTAAAGGTCAAGCTTCCTTTTTGCCGGCGAGTCGACAAATCAAGGATTGGTTCCCTCAACTGCGGTAGCGGTGAAGCCAAGATCAAAGGTAGTGGTTACGTCAGAGGTGGGGGTCTTGAGAACGGTGATGGTCACGACAATGTCGAGAGTACCGCCGGCAGCCAGAGTCTGAGTGGTGTTAGAGCCCCAATTAGTCGTCACGGAGAAATACTCAGTGTTGCTGGGGGCGCAGGAATCCAGCGTTACATTAGCAGCCAGATCGCCCACGTTGGAGATTTCCAGAGAGCAGATCACGCTATCACCCTTGCCGGCCAGAACGCCGTCTTCAACGGTAATGGTGACCAGGTCACTTGCCTCTCCGTTCTTGTCATTACCGATAACGGCTTTACCCTTATCAGCGGAGATAACGGCCTTGGTGAAGTACACGTCGGCAGCGAAGGCGTCCTTAGCGTCATCGGAAGCGACGCCTGCGGTACCGGTTACGAACAGATCATCGGTCAGAGCAGCGTAACCAACGCCGAGGGTGAGTGCTGCGACAAGCAGCAGGGAGATAATGAGGGATCTTCTTTTCTTCATTGTTTTATTCTCCTTTACAGAAAAATGTGAATTAGAGCGTTCCCTAACCGCCCTTAGACCAAAACTTGACAGTCGAAGTTTTGTAGCCACATTTTACCACCCCATGACTACGCCATGACTACAAAAAAACGTGTTTTTTACAAAAAAAGAGGTTTTTGACAAAAAAAATCAAAAACCCTTTTGCAATATAAGATTCGTTGGGGCTAAATCTAAACAGATCTATGTTTTTTTACCTGATTATCCAGGTAGCCAACCGTGAATTCCGCCCAGGAGTAGGCGCTCATGTACTGACCCGTAAAGGAATTGATGGCACGGATATCCCCTTCCAGGAAGCGGTAGAAATCACAGTCTACGATGGACGTATTCACCAAAAGCCCGTGGCGGTCCTTCAGGATCAGATCCTTGACGTCCACCCCGTGGAGGGTCTTCACCAGACTGGCCACGTAGACCTGCAAATTCTTTTGCTTGGTTCGGTCGTAGTCCTCGTCCTCCCACAAAACGGCGGCCAGCTCGGCGTAGGTTGCGGAGGTGCCCCGCTTATCCACGAGGTACGCCAGGATCTCCTTCGACCTTTTCCGCTCAAATTTCACGGGTACCCCATCCACGAAAACGTCGAAGTTTCCAAAGGTCAGGATCCGGATGCGCTTCTCGGGACGCCATTCAATGGGATTACGGAGGTTTTCCAGCTCGGTTCGAACCGCCTCGGGGGTGATGGGCTTCAGCAGATAGCCGCTCATCCGTAGGTCAATTCCCTGCTTCATATATTCCGCGTATCCCGTGGCAAACACGATATTGATCTTGGGATGAATCTTTTTCAGCTCGGTAGCCAGCTCAATTCCGTTCTTTTCGGGCAGATGAATGTCCAGAAAGGCTACGTCAATGGGGTGCTCCTTCGCCAGGCGCAAGGCCCCCTCTACGTCCTGACTCACGTGAAGGATAGCCCCCGGAGCTACCTCCTTCAGAGCGCTCTTCAGAAGCTCCAAGGCAAAATATTCGTCGTCCACAACCAGGATATTCATGCTTTGCCTCCTTTTCGGCGGGGGATCGTGAGGGTTACCCGTGTTCCCACCCCCGGCGTGCTTTTCATGTCCAGAGTTCCCCGACACATTCTTTTAACACGGCTCTCCACGTTGGAAAGACCCACGTGTCCATCTCCTTTACCGGAAGCAGTCTCGGTATGAAAGCCCACTCCGTCATCAATGATCTCCACGACGTAGTGCTTTTCGTCCGAGAAGGCCGATATTCTCACGGTTCCGCCTGCCGCCTTCTTGGTGATTCCATGCTTTACGGCATTCTCCACGAGAGGCTGTACCGTGAGGGGCGGTATGCGGAAGTCGGTACATTGAATGGAATAGACCACGTTCAACCGCTCTCTGAACCGAGCCTTTTCGATCCTCAGATAGCACTCCACGTGCTCCAGCTCCTTCTCAAAGGGAATGGTATCGGAGCAGGTCAAGGTATCCAGATTATGGCGCAGATAGCGGGCAAAATCAATGGTCAGGCTTTTGGCCTGCCGAGGAGAGGAATCACACATCGACGCGATTGCGGTGAGGGTGTTGTAGGTAAAGTGGGGGTTGATCTGAGAAATCATCAGAGCCTTTTCCTGACGGTCATACTCATCTTGCCTGCGAATGAAAATGCCCGTGTATATGGCCAGTGCGCTGAGTGCCAGGGTGACATAGGTCAAGGAGATTCCATGGGTTACCTGATCCCAGATGATTCCAACAACGGGAAGCACGGTATAGCTGACAAAGGAAATTCGGCTCACCACAGGGGTATGATTGGCAAAAAGAGCCATGAGGATCAACGCCAGGAAGGATAGAAGCGGGAACAGGAAGTAGAGAACGACCATAATCAGATCTTCTACCGGCACGTAATGGCCGAGGTCATCTACCCGATACGCATATTCACCAAACGCATTACCCACTAAGTACAGAATTGAGAACAGGCATAAAACCCGAAAGATACGCAATACGAAAACAGCCGCTTTGCTGTTTTCATACAAATTCTCGCACAGATATTCCATGAAGCTGATGATGACGATCTCTCCCAGGCAGGCGGCAACCGTGTTGGATATGAGCGTTACGGTCGACAGACGGGGATGTCCTTCTCCGATCCAACCGACTATATCGGCGATCAAAGCCAACATGACAACGATAAGCAAGATCAAAAAATATTTGGATCCCCGCTTTTGCTTCACCTTCTCGCCCACGCAGGCGGCAAAAATGATCAGGACAACGAAAAAGCCCACCATATCCAGAGCAATATTGACATGGGGTGCAGAGACGGTTGGCATAGCGACTCCTTTCTGTCACAAGACAAGAAATAATCATATTCAGCGTTCAGCGTGCCTTGCCGGTGTACCTTCATCATTCACCGGGAAGAAAACACCCGTCAGCCGATGGACTCCAGCAATGCATGGCGAGTCTCATCCAGCGCCTCGGCGGAAAAATCGTAATCGTCAAAGGTACGGCATACCCGCTCGATCAGCTCCATGGCTTTTGCCTTGTCCTGCTTGCCCAGAATGGCAAGCAGCTCGTAATCCACAGCGCCCGCCCGTTGGAGATGGGCGCGGACACCGTTCCATACCCCACAGGCTGTGGGATAGACCACGTGCCCGTTACCGGCAGGGTAACTGACACCGTCGGTATGATAGTTGGTATCCCTCCTGCCCTCAGGATTGTGGACGTGATACCCCCAATGTAAAAACCCGGGGGCATCGTATTTATAGCACAGCCACATGGGAAGTCTGCTCGCCACAAGGGGCAGATCAATCACACGGTTCATGGTGTAGCCGCCGGGGAATCCGCAGGTGTAGATCCACATGGTCTCACCCGAAGCCTGTAGCTTTTTGTAATCCTCGATGTATTGCTCAAATATGGCCTGCTTGACCACCCAGATGTCCACAGCACCCGCAAGCTCGGAGGATTCAACGGGGTCGTTGACGATCACACCGGGAATGCATTTGCGGCAGATCCCCGAAAGGGCGCGGTAGGCCGGGCTGTTGGGAAACTGGGGCTCGTCCACCAGACATTGCATGTAGTGCTCCGTCCAGCCGTTTCGCAGAACGCATTCGTAGGCGCGGGTGAAATAGATCTTGAGCTGACGGTAGCCCTCGATGGAGGTAACGGTCACGTCTCTGTCCCACAGCAGGTTATGATCGGGATCGTTCCAGACCTTGAATCGAGCGACGAAGCCGCCCATGATATACTTGAATCCATGCCGCAGGGCGCGGTTGCCTATTATCTCCGCGTGAGTGAAGTCAAAATCGATAACCTTCCCTTCACCGTCCCGCACGGGCTTGCCCGAAGGGATCATCAGATAATCGTTGCGCATGTCGATTTGGTTTTCCAGATATCGGTCCAGGATCTCCATGTATTCGTCCGAACAGATCTCCACCCCGTGATCCTTGGCCAGGCGGTCGTAATAGATCCAGTTGACCATGTGAAATTCGGAATCTGGGAGAGCGGGAACGCGTACGTTGTAGATCTTGACAGACACGGGCAGGGTGAGCGTCTCTTCCCCGACACGCAGGGTCAGCGCGCACCTGTGGATCCCCACGGGGGCATCATTGCCGACCCGGATACGGACGTAGAAGGCGGCGCGGCCTGCTTCGGTCTCCCCGTCGTCCAAGGGGCGGGTGATCTCGTACACGTCAAAGGGTGCTTTCCTGGTGACGAAGTGCTTGACCGATTCGTAATCCGTGGTGCACAGCATCTTGGCGTGGCTGTTGAGGGGGACGGTTGCCGGGAGAAGCTGATAGACAATGGCCTTGCAGCCCTGAAGTTCAAAGTCAAAGGATATCTTCTCTCCGGCCTGCAGCTCACGGTCGGTCAAAATCTGGAAGCATACGTCGGCTCCGCGGGGCGTATACAGCTCTGCCATATTCGCAACCGTCAAGGGGCTGTCGGGGTAGATCCACTCGTTTTCAGAAAACACCTGATATTTCATATTCGATTCCTTTCTTTGCGTGGCGGACAGGCACATCCTGCTTTTCTACCATCGATTATATCACGAAATACTGGAAATTGCAAGGGTTTGCATGAAATATGTTCATGACTACTCACACGGGTCCCATCGCGACATAAATGACCGCGCCCGACTCACCAATGTGACTCATCCCTCCCGCAAAAGCAGATCTTGCCGGTACTCCTTCGGCGAGCACCCGAAAAAGGCCACGTAATTCCGATAAAACGTAGTATAATCCGAAAAGCCGCAACGAGTACAGACCACCGTAGGTCTCTCCCCCTCCGCAAGCATCTTCCGAGCCATCATGAGCCGTTTTTCCCGAATGTACTTATGAGGTGTCTGGTGAAGCTCACTTTTGAAGAGGCGGAACAGATAGCTCTCGCTCACGAAAAGCTCGGCGGCAACTTGCCCTATGTCCATAGGGGCACAAAGATTCTGGTTAACGTACCGCAAAAAATCCGAGATCAAGGGGGAGAGCCGTGCGCCCTCGCTGGTCGTGCTTGACTCCCCAAAGATACGCAGGCAACAGAACAGCTCCGAGAGCAGGTGGGGCAGGAGCTTGGAGAACTCCTCCTCAGTACATCCTTGGCGGTACAGATCGCATCTGCGAAAAATATCCTCGGCAAGGGGGTTGCCCGAAAGGCTCACCACCTCCAAGCCCTCGGGGATCAGTTCCACTCCCTCCACCCCGTGTGCTTGGGGGTCAAAAAGCACATCATACCGCTCATAACGGGCACGTCCATCGATTTGGATGAAGTGGTAGCTCATGGGGCGGATCAAGACGAGATCCCCCCTCCTCAGCTTGTATTTGCGATCCTCGATGACGTGACTGGCGTCCCCGTCCAGAAAATAGATCAGCTCATAAGCGTTGTGGGTATGCATGGAGTAAGCGTTACGGGGCAGATCCTCCGAGATCTCATGCTTGAAAAACACGCGGTCTGTTGTTTGGATATATTCGTTGACCATGGTTCCCTCCCCCTTCGTTTGTTTATCTTATTGTAGCATATATGTTCACTTTTTGCAATAGAATCATGCAATTTTTGCCATTTACTTTTCAAAAACATTATTCTATAATAAAAGCAGACGTTTCCGAGCCTCTCCGTAAAGGGGGATCTCTCCGGGATACGCAATGAAACCGCAAAGGAGTCGGATGTTTGAAAGAAAAATCTTTCAAACAGCGTTTCTGCTGATTTATCAGCGGCTTTCGCCATGGTCGCGATGGCGATTGTGCTCAGCAAAACCAGCCCCGATTTCGCGAGAAAGGAAGCTTTCGCAAGGCGAAAGCTATGGTCTTAATTATGAGAAAGCTGAACGTTGCCATCATTGGTCAGGGACGAAGCGGAAAAGATATCCACGGCAGGTATTTCCGCAGTGAGGATAACACCCGCTATTCGGTTAAATACGTAGTGGATGCGGACGAGTTCCGCAGGGGCGTAGCCGAGGAGATCTACCCCGGGTGCAAGACCTTTGCCCGCTACGAGGAGCTGTTTTCCTTGGAGGATATCGATCTGGTGGTCAATGCCTCCTACTCCGAGATGCACTACCCCATCACCAAGGAGTTGCTGCTCCACGGCAAGAACGTCCTGGTGGAGAAGCCCTTCGGCCGCACCCGCTATGAGTGCGACGAGCTGATTAAGATCGCGGGAGAGCAGGGCGTGACTCTGGCGGTGTTCCAGCAGACCTTCCTCGCTCCCTTCTATGAGTTCGTCTACGATACCATAAAGTCGGGCAAGCTGGGGGAGGTCAAGCAGATCGGCATCCGCTACAACGGCTTTGCCCGCCGCTGGGACTGGCAGACCCTCCAGAAAAAATGCGCGGGAAGCACTTACAACACGGGGCCTCACCCCATCGGCATGGGTCTGGGATTTTTGGACTTTGATCCCAACGCCAAGGTGGTCTACAGCCGTCTGGACACCGCCCTCACCAGCGGTGACGCCGACGACTTCGCCAAGATCCTCCTGGCCGCTCCCAATAAGCCTCTGATCGACATCGAGATCTCCTCCATCGACGCCTACTCGGGCTACAACATCAAGGTCCAGGGCACCAAGGGCACCCTCAAGGCATCTCCCGCCTCCTATGAGATGACCTACATCGTGGAGGGGGAGAACCCCAACCGCCCCGTGATCGAGGAATCCCTCAAGGACGAAAACGGCAACCCCATCTACTGCGGGGAGTCCTTGGTCAAGCACGTGGAGGGGAACCCCTTCAACGGCACCGCCTTCGATATCGGTACCGCCAAGATGTACGATCAGCTCTACTACAAGATCACCGAGGGCAGACCCATGACCGTCACCCCCGAGATGGCGGCGGCGGTGATCTCGGTTATCGAGACGGTCCATGCCCAAAACCCCCTGCCCCTGAAATATTGAGGTGAAGACTATGAAACGGATCGCCATACTGGGCTGTGAGAATTCTCACGCCAACGCGTTTCTGAAGTTCATCGGGGAGAGAGAAGAGTTCTCCGACGTGCAGGTGATCGGAGTCTACAGCGATCAACGAGAGGCGGCGGAGAAGCTGCGAGAGCAGTTCGGCGTGCCCGTCCTGGAGGACTACGCCGATGCCGTGGGTCAGCTGGACGGCCTCATCATCACCGCTCGCCACGGAGACAATCATTACAAGTACGCGAAGCCCTACATCGACAGCGGCATTCCTCTATTCATCGACAAGCCCATCACGGTGAGCGAGGAGGAGGCCGTGGACTTCATGCGAAGGCTGAAGGAGAAGAACACCCCCATCTCGGGAGGGTCCTCCCTGAAGCAGGACGTTTTCGTCAAGCAGCTGAAGCAAGCCGCGGAGAACCGTGTGGGCGGAGCTACCCTCGGCGGCCTTGTCCGCGCGCCCTACCAGAAGGAGAACCCCTACGGGGGCTTCTACTTCTACGCCCAGCATTTAGTGGAAATGGTCTGCGAGATCTTCGGCCGCTTCCCTCTTTCGGTGACGGCCAAGGAAAACGGCAAGCAGATCCACGTCCTGTTCCACTATAAGGACTGCGACTGCGTGGGTCTGTTCTGCGACAACAACTACTATTACTACGCCTCACGCATGGCCGAGTCGGACGTCCAGAGCTTCGTGATCCCCTCCACTGAGGATTGGTTCTACGAGGAATTCAAGGAGTTCTACGGCATTCTGTCGGGAGAGCCGCAAACGGTCACCTACGAGGGATTCATTTCCCCCGTGTTCATCATGAACGCCATTCAGCGATCCTTGGCCAGCGGGAAGGAAGAGGCCGTCGGTCGGGTCGAGCTGTAAGACCGCATCGGAAAAGCCGTGAAACGAGACACGGCTATCTGAAAAAAGAAAGGGCTATTGAGCCAATATTTCAAATTTGGGTTTGTCGGCGCGTTGGGTTGCGGTAAGGCGGGGTGCAGGGGCTGCGCCCCTG
>JAFQOC010000493.1 GCA_017420845.1 Clostridia bacterium | reverse complement strand
GTGAGTTCTACGTGGGCGTCACCCTGTACTCCTCGGTCAAGGACGGTACCGCCGCCATGACCATCCTCAAGTACGGCACCGATAAGGATCACGCCTATACCCCTCAGGGCACCGATTCCAAGGAGCCTGAGCCTAACCTCCTGAAGGTGGCCGATATCGCCGACCCCTCCACGGTCCCCGAGGGACAGCCCGCTCTCTACTGGGACGCATCTGTGGCCAACGCCCCCAACGGCACCAACGTCAACGTGACGGCGCTGGGCGATAACGCCTTCCGCGTGGCTCTGTCGGAGGAGCTGGGCTACTTCAACTGGAACATTTCCCGCGATACCTCCTACGATGGCGCGGATTTCCCCATCTTTGCCGCTCTGCTCCGCAATTACTACGGCAGCGGCGGTACCCTGTGGTACTACGGCGGTAATATTCTGGGTGCCACCGATTCCAACCGCGCGGCGTGGGATCCCAACGAGGGCTTCTACTGGATGGACGGTGATAACGAGTACGTGCTGGTCACGGTGGACCTGGCGGGACTCTGGGAGGGCCGCATCAACGGTCTGCGTATTGATTTCACCGCCCCCGCAGAGTCACGGGAGTTCGATGTTTGCTATATGTCCTTCTTCTCGTCCGTGGATGAGGCCGAGGCCTTCTGCAAGGGCAAGCTGGCCGAGCTGGGCGTGAACGCCGACCCCGAGACCGAGGCTCCCACCGAGACGCCCACCGAGACTCCCACCGAGACCGAAGCCCCCACCGATGTGAGCGCCGATGGCGCAACCGAAGCCCCCACCGATGTTCTCTCCGAGGCTCCCACCGAAGCCCCCACCGAGGCTCCTAAAACCGAGAAGGGCTGTGGCTCGGCCATCGGTACGGTCTTCACGGGCGTGGTAGTTCTGCTTCTGACCTGCGGCACCGTCCTGCGTAAACGGGAGGATTGACCGCTGCATTCTCTGACCCTGCCTCCAAGACCGTCCTGCTTTTGCGGGGCGGTCTTTTGGCTTTTCACCATAAAGGAAGAAGGAATCACTGACCCATGAGAGGCGCGGATCCCACCCTGACCGATGGGCGAAATCCCCCAAAACGCCACCGAAAATATGGCGAAATTGCCACTTTACAGGGCAGATGTGGCGTGATATAATAGTGTCATATCGATCCCGAAAGGAGACCCTACCGTGAAAAAGAAATTTCTGACGGGCATATTCGCCTGCATCCTGCTTTTGACTCTGGGACTTCTGACCGCCTGCGATGGCGGCAAGACTCCCGCCGACACCACCGCCGAGGACACCCCCGCTCCCACCGAAGCCCCCACCGAGGAGCCCACCGCTCCCGACATCGAGGCTCCTAACGACGAGGAAACCGAAGCCCCCACCGAGGAGGTCACCACCGAGGAGCCTACCGCCGAGCCCGAGACCGACGACGGCATCCCCCTCAACAGCCTCACCATCGGCGGCGCGGACATCAAGGAGTATACTCTTGTGGTGCAGGATGGCGGCGCGGCCTGCGTCCGTGATTCTGCCGACGAGCTGATCGAGTATATCGAGAAGGCAACAGGCGGCTTCCGCATCCCCGAGGAGGCCTCAGACCGCGAGATCGTCATCGGCGTTACCGACCGCGATACCGATAAGGTCACCGCCGCCCGAAACGAGGTCAAGCTGGACGGTTACACCCTTCTCATGGACGGCGACCGCCTCTACATCACGGGCAGCTGTGACCGCGGCACCATGTACGGCGTCTACTGCTTCCTGGAGGACTACATCGGCGTCCGCTTCCTGGCCAAGGACACCACCGTCATCATCAATCAGGACGAGGTAGCCATCCCCGCCGATATCCATACCACCCATAACCCCGTCTTCGAGATGCGGGATACCTACTGGTATGATATGCGCTACGACCAGACCACCGCCAACCACGCCAAGGACAACAGCTTCTACGACAGCTCTACCCCCGTCTCGGATATCGGCGGCGGCATCGGCTACGCGGGCCGCTTTGTCCATACCATCAACCTCCTTCAGGATCTCCCCTACCAGGGCAACGTCCAGCCCTGCCTCACCGACGAGAATATCTATCAGCTGGTCCTGTCCAACGTCCGCAAATGGCTGGACGCCAACCCCGAGGCCACCATCATTTCGGTCTCCCAGAACGATTCCGACCCCGGGAAGCTGGGCTGTCAGTGCGCAAACTGCAAGGCCATCGACGACGCCGAGGGTACCCCCATGGGCTCCCTCCTCACCTTCATCAACCGCATCGCCAACGACATCAAGGATGATTATCCGGGCGTCTACGTGGATACCTTGGCCTACCGCTACACCCGCAAGGCCCCCAAGAACCTGTAGCCCGCCGATAACGTCATCATCCGCCTCTGCTCCATCGAGTGTTGCTTTGCCCACCCCCTGTCGGATGAGTCCTGCTACAAGAACAAGGAGTTCAAGAAGGACATCGAGGCCTGGGCGGCCATCTGCGACAACCTCTACATCTGGGAC
>JAFQOC010000492.1 GCA_017420845.1 Clostridia bacterium | reverse complement strand
GAGCTTTTCCCACGTCATGGGATCCTCCACAAGAAAGACCGTGTCGTAGGGATATTTCTTCTCCGTCAGGAAGGAGATCTCCTCCACGGTCTTACCTTCGGTGGCGGTATTCTCCTCGGCCCTTTCGCAGGAAAGGGCACAAAGGAGCATAGTCAACGACAGAAATAGGGAAAATAACCGATATACGGGATTACGCATTGTTCAGCGTACCGCTGTAGACCTGCAAAAGCTCGCCGCTGTTCACTCGCACGTACACCTCGGCGGTATGCTTGCCGTCGGCATAGGAGCTGATCTCGTTTACGTTGAATCTGCCGTAGGGGGTAGCCTCCAGTCTCTGCAGAGGGAAGCCCTCGAAGGGCTTTTCGATCTCCTTGACTACCTTGCCGCTCTCGTCCTTGATGTGGATCTCAAAAACGCTGATGGCGTAATTGGTGGTGATCTTGATCTTGGCAAGCTCGGAGGGAGTGACGGATTCAGCGGTCAGATCGCCGCTTGCGGTGGCCTTCTCTACGGGATCGCGACCGATGAATTCTGCCACGGTCCAAGGCAGATAGCCCTCATTGAACAGATTGTGGAAGGTGAATTTGCGATCAACGCCTGCCTGGGTCTGGTAGGTGGTGTTGGCGTGAACGGCGCTCTTGAAGCCGCTGGACTGCTCGTAATAGATGATATAGCTCTTGTAGCCGTCAATGCTGCCGTCGGCTGCCGTTTCCACGTGCACCTCTTTGTTCATGATGACGTGGCCGGCATTCTTGATATCGGAGTTGGACAGACCGTCAGCGGGCAGAAGCTTGGCGTAAGAGCGGTACATGACCTGCTGGCCGTTCTGCTTGCAAACGTCGGCCGTTGCGATGCCGTCCCAATTCTCAAGGGAGGTATCGTAGGTATATTCGCCAAGGGGAATACAGCCGTGCTTGAGCACCATTTCGTTCGTTCCGCCCCAATCCATGGAGTTGGAAACACGGCTGTAAGCGGAGAAGGCGTGTGCGGAGCATTGGTTGCCGAGAACGCGCTCAATATTGGTGCCTACGGCCATCACGTCCAGAATGCCCGTCTCCTCATCCAGATAGCACATCCATTTATACATGTTGCCTGAGGAGGAGGAAACGTAGGGAATGCCACCGTACATGCTGTTAACGGGGAAGGTGTAGTTGCGGCCTACGGTAATATACCATTCCTCGCTGGGCTGCCAGATGAAGGAAAGACTGAGCTTTGCAAAATCCAGTACGATCTGACGGAGCTGGTCGGAGGACATGGAGGAGTTTGCCACGGGAATGGCGTCGATCTTCTCCCAGGTCAGAGGATCCTTCACCAGAAGCTTTTGCTCTGTGTTGACGGGAATCTTGATGATGCCTTTGTCTGTACTGGTGGGAAGGATCTCCTCTTCGGTCTCCAGTCCCTCGGAGGAGCAGGCCGCCATGGTGAGAAGCGTAGTCAAAATAAGAAGTAAGCTGATGATCTTTTTCATTGTGGAATCCTTTCGTTTTTCAAAAACGGCTTAGGCCGTCAAAGTTCCTTCGTATACCTGCAGAAGCTCGCCCGTATTTACGCGAACGAAGACCTGCACGGTATTCTTTCCGTTGGCGTAGGGGGTCAGCTCGTGCATGTTGTACTTGCCGTAAAGGGTATCGTCCAGTCTCTGGAGAGGGAAGTCGGTGAAGGGCCTTGCCAGAGAGAAGAGCTCCTTGCCGCTTTCGTCCTTTACACGGAACTCAAAGGCGCTCATGGCATAGTTTGTCCGGATACGGATCTTGGCGATCTCGGATACGGTGGCGGAGGGAGAGGTCAGATCGCCGGTGGCGGTGGCCTTCTCTACGGGATCGCGTCCGATGAATTCTGCCACGGTCCAGGGCAGGTAGCCCTCATTGAACAGCTCGTGGAAGGTGAATTTGCGGTCAACGCCGGCCTGGGTCTTGTAGGAGGTGTTGCCGTGGATGGCAGTCATAACACCGCTGGACTGCTCGTAGTAGATGATGTAGCTTTTGTAGCCGTCGATGCTTCCGTCGGCAGCCTTCTCCACGTGTACCTCTTTATTCATGATGACGTGGCCCTGGCCGTTCATGTGAGAGTTGGACAGACCGTCAGCGGGCAGGAGCTTGGCGTAGGAGCGATACATCACCTGCTGACCGTTCTGCTTGCAAACGTCGGCCGTGGCGATGCCGTCCCAGTTTTCAAGGGAGGTATCGTAGGTATATTCGCCAAGGGGGATACAGCCGTGCTTGAGCACCATGTCGCCCGTTCCGCCCCAATCCATGGAGTTGGAAACGCGGCTGTAAGCGGAGAAGGCGTGTGCGGAGCACTGGTTGCCGAGAACACGCTCGATGTTTTTGCCCACGGCCTTCACGTCCAGAATACCCGTCTCCTCATCCAGATAGCACATCCACTTGTAAAGGTTGCCCGTGGAGGAGGAAACGTAGGGAATGCCGCCGTAAAGGGAATTGACGGGGAATTTGTAGTCACGGTTCAGGGTGATCTTCCATTCCGCACCGGGCTGCCATACGAAGCTGAGGCTGAGTCTGGCAAAATCCAGCACGATCTGGCGAAGCTGGTCGGAGGACATGGAGGAATTCGCCACGGGAATGGCACCGATCTTCTCCCAGGTCAGAGGGTCTACCACCAGCTTCTTTTCGGAGGTGTCGACCTCCACCTTGATGATACTGCCGTCAGTGGTGGGCTCAGCGGTCTCATCGGTTCCGATCTCGTCGGAGGAACAGGCGGCCATGGAGAGAAGCATAGCCAGAATGAGGATTAGACTTGCGATTTTTTTCATGTTAGTTTCCTTTGCACAGTTTTTATTCTTTAAGCGCTCACTGAGCGAGAATTGCGGTATAGGCCTGCAGAAGCTCGCCCGTGTTCACGCGGATGGAGATCTCCACCGTGTTCTTGCCGTCGGCGTATTTCTTCAGCTCCGTGGAGGAGAATTTGCCCAGAAGTTCTTCCTCTATGTGGAGATAGGGCCAATCGGTCACGGGTGCCTTCTTTTCAAAGAGCACCTTGTCCGTGCCGTTTTCATAGACTCTGGTCTCGATGACGCTGATGGCATAGTTGCTGGTCACCTTGGCATCCCTCAGCTGATCGGGAGTCACACTGCCCGCAGGGGCGGTGCATCCCGCCACGGCCTTTTCCACGGGATCCAGTCCGT